>DYKK01000033.1:0-1846 GCA_020722625.1 Anaeromyxobacter dehalogenans | reverse complement strand
ACGTACGCCGCGACCCCGGAACCCGGATCCCGGAACCCGGAGACAGGTTCAGTGGACAGGGTCAGGAACAATGTCAGTGTCAGTGACAGTGTCAGGGCCACGTTGGACGCGGGGGGACGGGGCATGACGACAAAGCCACGGCACCGCGACGCCGGAACCCGGATCCCGGAACCCGGAGACAGGTTCAGTGGTCAGGAACAGTGTCAGTGACAGTGGCAGTGTCACGTTGGACGCAATGAGCGGCGCATGACGACGAAGCCGCGTCCACCGCGACACCGGATCCCGGAACCCGGACCCCGTCTGGCCCCTTTCCACCCGACGACCCAGGATCGTCCACGGAAGTTGACACCGTGCAACCTTCCGAACTCCCTGGAAGATTCACGATATCAAACCGGAAGATGCCCGTCGCGTGGACCCGCGAGTGTCCACCGGCGTTGACACCTGCCACCGGAATCGCAGACCTCGCGGGGGAGCGCGCAAGCGGAGGGCCGCGTTTTTTCTCGTGATGGCAGCATGTTGAGGCCCGCCCGACCGTGCTGGCACGCCCGTTGCTGACCTCGATCGGCGGAGGCCCGAACGGGTCGGGCCTGGTTGACATGGAGGTGCACCATGGAAAGGAAGTGGACGCTGTGGTTGCTTCCCCTGTTCGTGGCCGGGCCGGTCGCGTGCGGGGGCGGCGGCGGGGCGGAGGGCGACGAGTACGCGGAGGCGATCCCCTCCGAGGAGATGCTCGCGCTCTCGTTCCAGGACGAGGGGTCGGTCTCGTCCGCGCTGGCCGGGGACGAGACGGCCGGACAGGCGCTCGTGGGCGAGCCGTCGCAGTTCCAGGCCCACGCGCGCAAGGTGGCGGAGGGGCTCAACGCCCTGTTCCAGAAGACCTTCGACGGGGTCCACCTGCTGATGGACACCACCGTGCCGGAGGAGAAGAAGTTCCTCGGCCGGACCTGCAAGGTCTGGGAGGGCGACGGCCTGAAGGCCCACTGGCAGTTGTCGTCGTGCCGGTCCGTCGGCCAGGGCAAGGCCGGGGCGTTCGATTTTCTGCTCCGGGGCCGCCCGCTGGACTCCACGTCGGACGGCGACTACCTCCCGGTCCTGGCCGGGTACGGGGTCCGACTCCCGCCGCACGAAGGTCACCGCCGGGGCGTGGGCAAGGTCGGGTTCAACTTCGATCACCTCGCGGCCCTGACCGGCGACGCGGTCGGCGGGCGACTCGGCGTGGCCTACCGCGCCGCGGGCCGCGCGCGACAACTGGTGATCGGGCTCGACGGCGTCACCGGCCCGAACCTGACCGACCCCCTGCGCGGCATCTACCGCTACTTCCACGTGATCGGACAGGGGGGGCGGTTCTCCTTCGTCGGAGTCGGCGACTACGTGGGGACGGACGTGGACGGGAAACTCGTCCCGGGCCACGACGACGTGGACGAGTTCGGCCGGGCCGTGATGGGCTGGCGCACGGACGGGTCCGCGCGCACGGTCGTGATGGCTTGCGGCGGCACGGTGGACCAGGTCCGCGGACACGCCGCGTGCGTGCGGGTGGCGCAGTGCTGGGACGCGAACGCCCACATCACGTTCCAGGACGTCTTCGGCCAGGATGGGGACCCGATCACGTGGGAGCAGGTCCAGTGCCCCTCCATCCCGCTGCCGGTGGACGACCAGGTCCCGGGCGAGTCCGACATCGAGCCCCCGCCGGGGACCCAGACGGACACGGGGGCCCCGATGGGCGACGAGCCCCCGCTCATGCCCGAATTCGAGTGAGTTTCTTGTCTGCGCCCCCCGCCCACCCCTTCCGACCGCCTGGCCAGGCCCACCCCCCACCCCCGCCAAACCGACCGCATCGATCTGGCCC
>DYKK01000387.1 GCA_020722625.1 Anaeromyxobacter dehalogenans | reverse complement strand
TGGATGACATCCTGATCCGATTCGATGACGACCGGGCCAGGGCCGGCGTGCAGGTCCAGAATCCGCCATCATTTTCCGCAAATCTTCGAACAGACATGAAATCTGCTTCGTATCATTTCACCACCCTGGAGCCGCGACTTCCAGGTCGCGGCCGCCGCGAGACCGCGACAGATCAAGGCGTTCCGTCGTTTTTCCGAGATCGGGATGGCTGAAGTACGACCACTCGTCGTTCGGATTCGGCTGGAGGAAGTGCCGGCCCATGGACTGCATCCAGGTCCTGTCCGGACCCGGGGGCGAGGTCAAAGACGACGGCTGCACCCCGGACCGCACCATCCCGGTCACCTGCGTGGAGGTCGCCACGGACGGCACCGTCCCGCCCCTCGTCGAAGACTTCCAGAAGTGCCCCGGCGACCCGAACCGGTCGCACCGCCGCAAGGCAGCGCTACCGCCCGATGACCTCCTTCAGGAAGGCCACCCTGTCGGCGATCCTCCGCTTCAGGTCCTGGCACGCGCCGTCGAAGTCCGCCAGGCTCCCCGCGGACGCCGGCTCGTCGGCGAACGCCTGGCGCACCTGGGCGCACCACTCGTCGACCCTGGCGGGCAGTTCCGAGTAGGCGCCGTCGCGCACCGCGACCAGCCGGTCCAGGAACTCGGCCCTGTACGCGGGGTTCTGGTTCATGAGCTGCCGCATCCGGTTCGGCGCGGGGGCGTGGCCCAGGAACTCCCAGATGTCGGCGCGGGCCGGGGCGGAGGGGGACATGCTGTCGTCCAGGTCCCACGGAATGACGACGAACCCCTTGCCGGGCACGTGGTAGTAGTAGTAGTTCCAGCTTCCGTTCGAGATGTTGTCGAACGTCGGCAGCACGGTCTCTACCGCCATCTCGTGCAGCACCTCGTGGACGTCCACGAGCTTCTCCAACTGGGCGTAAAAGGCCGCGTGGTCCCCGTCCATGGGCTCCGATGAGACCAGGCCGTTCAGGGTCTCCAGGTCGGACGTGTCCCCCACGGCCTCGTTTGTCGTGAGCGTGGTCCCCTGTTCGTACAGGTTCCCAGACGGGTCCGCGAAGTGGTCCTCCAGGAACTCGCGGTCGATCCTTTCGATGTTCTCGTAGAGCCCGATGTAGTTGCCGTTCACGAACACCCTGGCGTGGTTGACCCGGGGGGCGTCGATCCCGTCCTCGCGCATCACCCACATCCCGAGCCTGTCCCGCATGGGGAACAGGTACGACGTGTTGGCCTCGAGATTCAGGCCCCGCAGGCCCAGGAACCGCCCGGTCCGGTCCCAGTAGTTGAACCTGACGACGAACTGGGGCTTCTTCTCCGACCCCCAGTCCCCGCGGTTGCCCTTGGGCCGGCATGCGGCGTCGCCGAACGTACCCCCGTTGAACGCCAGCGAGCAGTGCACGTATTCCTTCGTCTTCCCCTGCCAGTTCGCGAGGAACTGGAGCCACTCCTGCTCCGTGAACGTCAGGGAGACCTCGACGACCGCGTCCTGGGAATACAGGAGTGCGCTCTTCGGGTTCGAGCCGGGTCCGCCGCCCGGGGCGGTCGCCGGGACGGAGCATGCGGCCGGCGCCGCGGCCCACAGGCACGCCATGGCCAGGAACCGCTTCATCGCTTCCGCTCCCCGGTGGAGTCCTCGCACGCGAGACCCGCCGCGATCCACAGGCATGCCGCCGCGGTCCCGGCGCGATCCATCGACAGGGTCCTCATCCGACCTCCCGGCGTCCTCGCGAACAACGCGACACTATCATAGAGGCAGGGACGGGAAAATGCCCGGGGGGCGTCCACCGGCGCGCGAGATTGACCGCAGCCCTCGTATCCGCTAGTGTTCCTCAGTGTCCGGCCGCCTCGGTGTGATGGAGGAAGGTGCATGGCGAGAAGGTCGATTCGGGTCGCGTCCGTCCTGTCGATCCCGGTCATCACGGCGACCGCGGGTGGCTTCGCGTGCTCGAGCGGGGGGGGTACCGAGGACACGGGGGGGCTCGACGCCGCGATCGCCGACGACGCGCCGGCCGTGACGGACTTCTCCCCGTGGGACCTCCATGAACCGGACGACCCGGGGAAGGACGGGGTCGAGGTGACCGATGCCCCGGCGGATGCGCCCCCGGCGGGCGGACCCGTCGTGGTCAACGAGGTGGTTGCCAGCGCGGTGGCGAGCGGTCCAGACTGGGTCGAGCTCTACAACAAGGGCAGCCATATTATGGACCTGACGGCGTGGACGATCAAGGACAACCAGGACGGCCATGTCTACCCCTTCCCGGACGGGACGAAGATCGCGCCCGGCGAGTTCCTGGTCGTCGAGGGGCCAGGCGGCAAGGGCCCGTACGTCTCCACATACGGGTTCGGGAAGGCGGACTCGGCGAGGCTGTTCAACGGGACGGGCGTCATGGTGGACGCCGCCACGTGGTTGAACGGGCAGGCCCCGGCGGGGACGAGCTGGGGCCGGTATCCTGACGGCACGGGACCGTTCGCGACCCTGCCGGTGCCGACGAAGGGCAAGCCCAACGCCAAGCCCATCACGGGTCTGTGATCCGCGGCCGCCCGGGGGTACCGGGGAGGAGCAGATGACGGCTCGGATCACGTTCGGCACGCTCGGGCTGAGCGCGAGTCTCACTGTCTCTTCGTCATCGCCCTCGCGGGCTGCGGGACCGGAGGAGGCGGGAGGCCCCCGGTGCCGGACCCCGGCGGCG
>DYKK01000032.1 GCA_020722625.1 Anaeromyxobacter dehalogenans | reverse complement strand
ACAGTGTCAGGGCCACGTTGGACGCGATAAGCGGCGCATGACGACGAAGCCACGTCCACCGCGACCCCGGACCCCGGATCCCGGACGCCGGATCCCGGATCCCGAATCCCGGACCCCGGACCCCGGATGCCGGACCCCCGGATCCTCCGTGCGGTTGTCTTTCGGGGCACCGTGCGCTATCTTGGCGATGGTCTTCAACGGCCCGGGGACCGGCACACCCGGGCGGGAGGAGCGCATGGCCCGGACGGTGGAAGGGAACCTCAACGCGGGTGGGCTGAAGTTCGCGCTGGTGGTCAGCCGCTTCAATCATTTCATCACGGACCGCCTGCTGGAGGGCGCCCTCGATGCCTTGCGGCGTCATGGCGCGGACGAGGACGGGGTCTCGGTCTTCCGGGTCCCGGGGGCGTTCGAGATGCCGCTCGTGGCGAAGAAGGTCGCGGCGTCCGGACAGTACGACGCCGTGATCTGCCTGGGGTGCGTGGTCCGCGGGGCCACCCCCCACTTCGAGTTCGTCGCGGCCGAGACCAGCAAGGGGATCGCGCTGGCCAGCCTCGACACGGGCGTCCCGATCGCGTTCGGCGTGCTGACCACGGACAACCTCGAACAGGCGATCGAGCGCGCCGGGACCAAGTTGGGCAACAAGGGATGGCACGCGGCCTTGTCTGCCATCGAGATGGCGAACCTCTTGAAGGAGATGCAGGGCTGATCCATGGGAACCAGGCGTCGCGCGCGCGAATGCGCGCTGCAACTTCTCTACATGTGGGAATACCACCGGCCCGGAGGCGTGTTCGATCCGGCCCTCTACTGGGCGGACCGCACCGAGGAGCCGTCGATCCGACAGTTCACGGAGCGGCTCGTCACCGGGGTCATCGAGCATGTCGAGGAGGTGGACCCTTTGATCCGCCGGGCCTCGCTCAACTGGCGCATTGACCGCATGGCCGTGGTGGACCGCAACATCCTGCGTCTGGCCACGTACGAACTGATGGCCGTCCCGGACACGCCCGTGAAGGTAGTCCTGAACGAGGCCATCGAACTGAGCAAACGATACGGGAGCGAGGACTCGAGCGCCTTCGTGAACGGCGTCCTCGACAAGATCGCGTCCATCCTGAGGTCCGAGGCGGCCGGCGATGAGGCCAAAGGCTGACACGTACCGATGAAGATCCAATTCCTCAAGCCCGACCTCCACCAGATGGATCAGGTCCACGCCGACACGATGGCGATCGGCCTGTTCGAGGAGGACCGCCCGCCCCGAGGCCTCGCGGGCCTCGCGGACTGGCGTCTGTGCGGCCGCGTGTCCCGCCTGATCGCCTCGGGAAACGTGACCGGGCGCTTCCGGGAGGCCGTGCTCTTCCCGGGCTACGCGCGCCTGCCCGCCAACCGGGTCTGTGTTCTGGGACTCGGGCGCCGTGCCGAGTTCAGCGCGGCCAGGGCGCGCGAGGCCTCGTGGGTCCTCGCGGAGTCGTTGCGGAAACTCCGGGCCGCGTCGTTCATCGTGTCGCTCCCCGGGTCTCCCATGACCCAGGTCCCTCATCGCGCCCGGATGGACCTGTTCCTCGAGGAACTCCTTCGCGTCTTCGGGCCGGACGAGGGAACCGGCGGCGTCGAGGTCTTCATCGTCGAACCCCTCGAGGTCCACCGCGAACTCAACGAGGTGGTGTCCGTCACCTATCGCAAGATGCGGGCCCTGTGGAAATGAACCGGCCGCACGAGGATGGCGCGCGGGGCTGGCCTCCGCCCCTCGAGGCCCTGTGCGTCGCCCTGGATACCCCGGACCTTGAGGGGGCCAGGCGCCTGGTCGCGGTCCTCGCCCCGCGCGTGGGATGGTTCAAGGTCGGGCTGACCCTGTTCGCGCGCCACGGCCGCGATGCGGTGGAGGTCGTGCGGTCCTCGGGGCGGTCCCTGTTTCTGGACCTGAAGTGCCACGACATCCCGGAGCAGATCGCGGGGGCCGTGGCCTCGGCCCGCGACCTGGGGGCGAGGCTCGTCACGGTTCACGCCGCCGGAGGAAGGGCCATGCTCCAGGCGGCCGTGGCCTCGCGCGGACCCGGGATGCGCATCGTGGCCGTCACGGTCTTGACGTCGCTCGATGGGCCCGGGTTCGCGCGGGTATGGCCCGGAGAGGACCCGGGGTCCGTGGTGGCGCGATGGACCGACCTCGCCGTGGAGGCCGGCGCGGACGGGGTCGTCCTGTCCCCGCGAGAGGTGGCCGCGGCGCGCGGGCGTGTCCCGCCCGGGTTCTTCCTGGTGGTACCGGGACTCCGGGGTCCCGGAGACGATGCCGGGGATCAGGCCCGGACCGGGACCCCGGCTCAGGCATACGCGGACGGCGCCGACCTCCTGGTGCTGGGTCGCTCGGTGACCCGGGCCGGCGACCCGGTCGCCGCCCTGGAACGAGTTCTCGAGGGCTCGTGAACCCGACCGGACGCCGGGCCCCGCGGGCGTGGGCGAGACGTGACGCAGGGGTTCCCGGGGCAATGGCGCCGGACCGCCACGGTCCGCCGTCCCGACCTCGGAAGAAGGACGGAACACCTTGATTTCTCGCGGTCTCGTGCCAGCCGCGACTTGGAAGTCGCGGCCCCAGGGTGGCGAAATGAAACGAACCGATTTCATGCATATTTGAAGACTTGCGGAAATTGATTGCGGATTTCGGATCGGAAATCTCGGATGACCCGCGGGACCCCCAATCTGGTGACCGGCGCCCACGCGGTGGGGGAGATCCTGCGTGCGGCCCCCGGGTCCGTGCTCGAGGTCCTCGTGGAGTCCCCGGGGACCCGCGAGGCCCGCGGGGTCGCGAATCTGGCCCGGACCCGGGGGATCGAGGTCCGGGTGTTGCCGGCCGCGGCCTTCCGCGACCTGGTGCGAGGGAGGGCCTTCCAGGGGGTCGCGGCGCGCGTGGCACCGTACCGGTACGCGGACGAGCCGGACATCCTCCGCGCGGTCCTGGCCGACCCGCCGGGCCTCGGCGTGGCGCTCGACTCGGTCCAGGACCCGCAGAACCTCGGGTCGGTCCTGCGCACGAGCGCCTTTTTCGGGGTGCGCGGCGTGATCCTCCCGAGGGACCGGGCGGTCCCGGTCACGCCAGCCGTGGTGCGGGCCTCGGCCGGGGCCGCGGCCCGGGTCCCGGTCGCCCAGGTGACCAACCTGGCCCGGACCCTTCGGGCGTGGCGCGAGGCCGGGGTCCGGGTCGTGGGGTCCGTGGCGCACGGGGGGAGGGACCCGGCGGAGGCCGCGTCCGGTGGACCGGCCGTCCTGGTGCTGGGGTCCGAGCACGAGGGCCCGCGCCGCCTCGTGCGGGAGTCCTGCGACCTCCTCGTGACCGTCCCGTCCCTCGGCGGCTTTGAATCGCTCAATGTCGGGGTCGCGGCCGGGATTCTGATTTGCGTGCTGACCCGCAGGGAGACGGCCCGATGACCCCGGACCTCGCGGACCTCCCGGCGCTCGTCCATGTTCCAGAGGGCCGGAAGGACCTCCACGACCACCCGTTCTACCGGATGGCCGTGTTTGACGGCGCCTCGGTCCGGGCCCCGCGACCCGACGAGGTCCAGCCGCTCCCGCCCGGCAGCGACGTCTTCGTCCTCCCCGGACGCCGGGCCGTGGGCCTGAACCCGGAAACGGGCGGTCCCGAGGTCCTTGGGGGCTCGCAAGCGGCTGCGGGATTCGCGGCCCCTGGCTACCTGCGCCTGACCCACCCGGCCATGGCCCGGGACGAGGACGCACCTCCCTTGCCCCTCTTCGCCTACGCGCCCGTCGGGGTCCTGCGCGGGCGCCTCGTCACCACGACCGTGCGGGTGGACCGATCGCGACGCCAGGACCCGAGGCGTTTCGATCTGCGCGAG
Source organism: Anaeromyxobacter dehalogenans (assembly GCA_020722625.1). GTDB lineage: Bacteria > Myxococcota_A > UBA9042 > DTJE01 > DTJE01 > DYKK01. The sequence goes on along the minus strand of DYKK01000032.1, from coordinate 14,242 downwards.
ATCGGGCGGCGGTCCCGGGCCCTGGTCCGGTCCTACCCGCGCAACCGCCTGATCGCGCACCTTCGGCACTGTGCGATGGTCTATGGATGCCGGGCGGCCCAGAACTTCTTTCTCGGCCGCGAGGAGTGCCCTCTCCCCACCTCGCAGACGTGCAACGCCACCTGCGCGGGGTGCCTGTCGCACCAGCCCCCGGGCGGGGTCCCGGCCTCGCACGAGCGCATCGCCTTCACGCCGACCCCGGACGAGGTCGCGGAGGTCGCCCTGATCCACATCGGGCGCGTGGCGCGTCCCGTGGTCTCGTTCGGCCAGGGGTGCGAGGGCGAGCCCCTGGCCGTGGCCGAGGTCCTGATCGAGGCCGTGCGCGAGGTCCGGCGCCGCACGGACCGGGGCACCATCCACCTGAACACGAACGGGAGCCGCCCGGACGCGGTCGCGGCCCTGTGCGAGGCCGGGCTCGACTCGATCCGGCTGTCGGTCAACTCGTTTTGGCCCGCGCGGTACGACGCCTACGTCCGGCCCCGGGGATTCACCCTGGACGATGTCCTGGCCTCGGGCCGCGCGGTCCGCGAGTCCGGCGGCTTCGTGAGCGTGAACCTCCTGGTCTTCCCGGGCGTGACGGACCTCCCCGACGACATCGAGGCCACGATCTCCGCGCTTCGCGACGTGGGCGTGGACCTCGTCCAGATGCGCAACCTGAACATGGACCCGGACCTGTACCTGGGTACGGTCCCCCGTCCCGACACGGCGCGCCCCGTGGGCCTGATCGAGACGATGCGCCGCCTGCGCGGCGCCGTCCCGGGCCTGCGCTTCGGCTACTTCAACCCACCGGTCCGGACCCTGGTGACGCGACGGCGCGCGGGTCTTTCCAGGACCCCGTTCCCCTGACTCCGCGCTCACATCAGGCTGACCGGGTCCACGTCCACGAGGATGCGCACGCCCCCGTGGCCGGACCCTACCGTGCGGTGCATGCGCCACAGGACGCGGTTCAACAGCGCGCGGGATCGGCTCTTGAGCAGGATCTGGACCCGCGTGCGGCCCCGCAGGCGCTCGATGGAGGCCGCGGCCGGACCCAGGAAGGCGAGGTCGCGGCCGGCCTCGCCCTCCAGCGTGCGAAACCGGTCCAGGTAGTCGCGGATCCGGTCCGCCTCGTCGCGCGCCTCGCGGGCGTCCGGGGACGAGACCTCGACCGTGGCGAGGTGCGCGTGCGGCGGGTACTCGCGCTCGCGGCGCAGGCGGTCCTCGACGACCGCGAACCCCACGTAGTCGTGGTTCGCCGCGAAGCGCAGGGCGTACTGGGACGGGTTGAAGGTCTGGATCACCACGAGTCCGGGCCGGTCCCCCCGCCCGGCCCGTCCCGCGACCTGGGTCAGCAACTGGAAGGTCCGCTCCGAGGCCCGGAAGTCCGGAAACGCGAGCGACTGGTCCGCCAGCAGCACCCCGACCAGGGTCACCATGGGGAAGTCATGGCCCTTGGCCACGATCTGGGTCCCGACCAGGACGTTGACCTCGCCGGAGCGGAAGCGTCTGAGGATGCGGTCCAGCCCCCGGCCGGTGGCCGTGTCCGAGTCCAGGCGCTCGCATCGAGCCCCGGGCACCAGGCCCTGGACCTCCTCCTCGAGCCGCTCGGTCCCGAAGCCCGCGATGGCGCACTCCGACGACCCGCAAGACGGACAGCGCTCCGGCACCGGGGCGGAGTGGTCGCAGTAATGGCAGTTCAGGCGCTCGGGCCGCGCGTGATGGGTCAGGGTGATGCTGCAGTTCGGGCACGAGACCGCCTGCCCGCAGGTCGCGCAGACCACGAAGCGCCCGAACCCCCGGCGGTTCAGGAAGAGGATCGCGGACTCGCCGCGGCCCACGGTCTCGCGCAGGGCGTCGAGGAGCGCGGCCGAAAACATGCGCCCGGCCCCGATCGGGGCCTCGTACCTGAGGTCCACGAACCGGACCTCGGGCATCGGTCGCTCGCGCACGCGCTCCGGCATCGAGAGATACACGGCCTTGCCGGCGTGCGTGTTCTCGAAGGACTCCAGCGAGGGGGTCGCGGACCCGAGGACCACGGGGCACCGCGCGTAACTCGCCCGGACCACGGCCAGGTCCCGGGCGTGATAGCGCAGGTGCTCCTGCTGCTTGTACGAGGCATCGTGCTCCTCGTCCACGACGATGAGCCCGAGGTTCTGAACCGGCGCGAACACCGCCGACCGGGCCCCGACCACGATGGGCAGGCGGCCCTGGAGCGCCCCCTCCCACGCCGCGGCCCGCCGGGCCTCGGGCAGGCCGCTGTGGAGCACGGCCACCTCCGCGCCGAAGCGTTCCTCGAACCGCCGCCGCACCTGGACGGTCAGGGCGATCTCGGGGACGAGGACCAGGGCCCCGCGGCCCCGCGCCCGGACCTCCTCGATGGCCCGCAGATAGACCTCGGTCTTGCCGGACCCCGTGACCCCGTGCAGCAGAAATGACGTGAAGCCCTGGTCGAGAGCCTCCACGATGCGCTGGAGCGCCGCGGCCTGATGCCGCGTCAGGGTCAGGCGGGACTCCGCGGCCTCCGCCGGCGCGTCCGGGGACCGCGCGGGCACGCCGGGAGCGCCCGCGTCTTCCTCGATGACCAGGACCCCTTGTCGCAGGTACCGGCGGATCGCCTCGGACGTGCCGGGGGCGATGCGGCGGGCCACGTCCAGGCCGCCTGCCTCCTCGATGGCGGCCAGGAGCGACCGCACCCGCTCGGACCGCGGCGGCCGGTCGGGCGGCCGCGCCAGGCGCAACCGGCGGGAGGGCTTCGGGACCCGGCGCGAGAACAAACCCGGCATCGCGGTCCTCGCGGCGACCCCGAGGGGGGTCACGTAGTACGAGGACACGAACGCGACGAGCCTCGACAGGTCGTCCGGCCAGGGCGGCCGCGTCCGGACCACGTCCTCGATGTCCACGAGGGCCGGGTCCGAGGGCCTCGGCTCGCGGACGTCGGCCACGAGCCCCTGCACCCCCCGGCGGCCCCGGACCGGGCACACGACCTGCACCCCGCGCCGGACCGCGCCGCGCAGCGCCTCGGGGATGCGGTAGGAATACGTGCGCGCCAGGGGCAGGAGGAGCACCACGTCCGCGACGGTCGCGGTGGGCCCCGTCCCGGAAGGGGCTCCAGGACCGTCGGACGGTGGTTCAACCATCGCTCGACACATCCCGGATGTACGGATTCGGCTTGTAGAGGGCATGGGTCAGGATGCAGACGGACACGCCCGCCGCCACCTCGACCTCGACCTCGAACCGGGCCACCCGCTTCGGGACCCCGGTGATCGTGTCCCCGTCCCGGAACACGAACAGGACCCTCCCGCCGGCGCGGACCCAGTCCAGGGCGATCTCCTCGGTCGGCCGGAACCGCTCCGCGAGGTCCGTGGTCGCCCCGAGGCCCAGACGGGCCACCTCGGCGTTCCGCCCCACCGTCACGAGGACATCCGCGGCGAGCGCCGCGCGGCAGTAGAACTTGATGTCGTGCTTCTTCAGGGTCTCGGCCGCGGGCGCACCCTCGGGGACCAGGACCACCTCGTAGCGGCCGACCGCCTTCACGACGCCGCCCACGACCCCCCGACCAAAGACCCCGAAGGCCACCGGGTCCCCGTCCACCATGGCCCGCAGCCCTTCCGACTTGAAGGATGCCTGCTGCGACGACCACAGGTCCTGGATGAGCCTGGCCTTCGCGAGCGCCAGGCGCCCGCGCGCGACCTGGCCCGCGAGCCCCCGGTCCAGCCCCTCCCGGACGAGGCGCTCCCGCCGCTCCAGGGCCAGCATCTCGTGGAGCACGTCGTTCAGCGTCTTGCGACCCTTGGCGACCAGCACCGCCTGCTCGATCGGGATCCCCGAGCGGGCCGCGATCTGCTCGGCCCTGGCCCGGTCCTCGCGGGTCACGGTCATCTTCGAGGGCTTTCCCCGCGGGGGTCGTCGCGACGACTGGCGAGGCGCGCGAGAGGGGCCGCGACCGGCGGGGCCGATCGGTCGCGAAGGTTTCCCCCCGGCGGCCTGCCGGGACCCGTCTGTCCTTGGACCCTCGGGAACCATGTCGAACCTCCTCAGGCCGGCCCATCGTCCGTCGGTCCGGCCCGCCCACCCGGCCATCACCCCGATCGCGACCATACCCCAGCGCAAAGGTTCTTGTAAATCAGAATCCGAGCGGCGAGTCCGGGGCCGAGGCGAGGGACGAGACGACGATCTGGGCGAGGGCGGACGCGAAGGTTCGGGAGTCGTTGAGCGAGCGGGCCCGGACGACCTCGCGGATCCCCAAGGCGCGCGCCTCCTCCCGGTACAGGATATCCATCTCGAACAGGGTCTCGAGGTGGTCGGAGACGAAGGAGATCGGAACCAGGACCACCGCCGAGACGCCCTCCCGGGCCGCTCGCCCCAGGGCCTCGCGCGTGCTCGGGCCGAGCCAGCGGACCGGTCCGACCCGGCTCTGGTAGCACACGGTGAAGCCGGGCATCCGCTCCCCCACGCGCCCGACCACGGCCCGCACGGTCGCGGCCACGCGATCGGGGTACGGGTCCCCGCGCGAGACGTACCGGACGGGGAGCCCGTGGGCCGAGAACAGGACCCGCGCGTTCGAGCGCCCCTCCTCCGACAGGCCGTCGAGCGCCTCGCGGACCGTGTCGGCCACGACCCGCGCGTAGGCCGGATGGTCGGCGAAGTCCCTCACCGCCCGCAGGCGCATTCCGGGCGCGACCGCCTCCACGCACCGGCCCGCCTCGCGCAACGCGGACCCGGTCGTCGTCTCGGAAAACTGCGGATACAGGGGGAGGAGCACCAGCCGCGCGATCCCCATCCCGCGGGCACGGGCGACGGCCTCGGGGATCGTCGGGGACGCGTAGCGTTGTCCCAGCAGCACCGGCATCGGGTGGCCCGCCGCGTGGAGCGCCTCCTCCAGGCGCGCGGCCTGGGCCAGCGAGATGCGCGTGATCGGAGACCCCCCGCCGATGGCCTCGTACTGGCGGCGCACGCGGCGGGCGCGCGTCCAGGACACGAGGTGGGCCAGCGGGACCCGGACCGCGCCGGGGAGGGCGACCACCGCGCGGTCGGACAGCATCCGGCGCAGGAAGGGCCGCACCTCCGCGAGGGTGGCCGGCCCCCCCATCTGCAAGGCGAGGACGCCGGTGTCCGGGGTCGGGTGCAGGTCGGCCATCGCGGGCTGCCCGCTCACGTCCCGGTCTCCGCGCCGGACCGCACTCCCCGCCGGTGGACCTCCTCGACCAGGGTTTCCACTCCGGAGAGGGGGGTGTCGCGGTGCACCCCGTGGCCGAGGTTGAAGACATGCCCCCTCGCCGCGCGGCCGGCCTCGACCAGGGATGCCACGCGCCGGCGGAGGTCCTCCGGAGGCGCGAACAGGGCCATCGGGTCCAGGTTTCCCTGCACCGACGCCCGCCCCCCGATGCGCCGGATCGCCTCGCCCAGGTCCACCCGGAAGTCGAGCCCCAGGCAGTCCGCCCCGCTGTGGACGAGGTCGTCCAGGACCCCCGCCGCCCCGTTGACGAAGTAGATCACGGGGACGCCTTCCCGGCGGACGCGCTCGATCACCGAGCGGGCCGCGGGCAACGCGAAGCGCCGGAAGTCGTCCGGGGTCAGCTCCCCGGCCCAGGTGTCGAACACCTGGACGGCGTCGGCCCCGGCGTCCACCTGGGCGCGAAGGTACGGCGCGACCGCGTCCGCGATCCGGGCCAGGAGTCCCGAGAACCCGTCCGGGTCCCGGACCATCCAGGTCCTGGTCTGGAAGAAGTCGCGGGACCCGCCACCCTCGACGAGGTACGTGGCGAGCGTGAACGGAGCGCCCGCAAACCCGATCAGGGCGCGGGCGGGGTCGAGGGCCTTGCGCACCCGGGCGATCCCCTGCATCAGGAACCCCGTGTCTCGGAGCGGGTCGGGCAGGCGCAGGTTTCGCGCCTCGTCCGAGGAGCGCACGGGCCGGGGCAGCCTCGGCTCGGGCACGAACTCCACGGGGACCCCCATCGCCTCGATCGGGATCAGGATGTCCGAAAAGATGATCGCGGCGTCGAGGTCGAACCGCCGGAGGGGCTGGAGCGTGGCCTCGACCACCAGGTCCGGGTCCTTGCACATCTCGAGGAAAGACACCTTCTCGCGCAGGGCGCGGTACTCGGGGAGGTACCGGCCGGCCTGGCGCATCAGCCAGACCGGCGTCGTGTCCACCGGGCGGCCCAGGCAGGCATCCACGAAGCGCACGTCCCTCCTTCGCCGTCCTCCCCCCCCACGGGGATCCGCGGGCCCCGATGACGCCGCCTTGACTTTTAGCCGATTGTCCGCCATACAACAAGGGGCTTCACGGGGAGGACCGCCGTTGGCCAAGGTGAACCGCGTCAAGGTGATCGCCGCGGCTCACAAGTACCTGGCCAAGGGCGACCTCAAGAAGGCCGTCCGCGAGTACGAGAAGGTCCTGCGCGAGGACCCCTCCGACATCCGCACCAAACTGAAGGTGGCGGACCTGCTGTTCCGGCTCGGGGAACGCGAGCGCGCCACCGCCGCCTTCAAGGAGGTGGCCGAGTTCTATGCCTCCCAGGGGTTCCTGCTGAAGGCGGTCGCGGTCTTCAAGCAGGTCCAGAAACTGCAGCCCCACGACATCGAGGTCCACCTGGCGCTGGCCGGGCTGTACCAGCAGATCGGCCTGATCAACGACGCGATCGTCCAGTACCGCGAGGCCATCGCCCTCCAGGAGCAGGCGGGCCTGACCCTGGACCGGCTCAAGGCCGCCCAGAAGATGCTCGAACTCGACCCGGACAACGCGAGGCTGCGCGTCACGCTCGGGGAGGAGTTCTCGCGCGAGGGGATGATCGAGGAGGCGGTCCACGAGTTCCGGACCGCCGCGGAAGTTTTGAAGCGTAACAATCAGACAGATGAATACATCCTCGTCGCGGAGCGCCTCCTGTACCACCAGCCCGACGACTTCGACATCAGCCGCGACCTCGCCGCGCTGTACATCGGGCAGCACGACTCCCTGAAGGCCCTGAGCCGGCTCCAGGTCTGCTACCGCGCCAGGCCGAACGACCCGGAGGTCCTGGACCTCCTGGCCCAGGTCTTCGAGTTCACGGGGCAGCCCCAGAAGGCCGTGGCGGTCCTGAAGGCCCTGGCCCGCGTCTATGACCGGACCGGCCTGATCCGCGAGCGCGACGAGGTCCACCGGAGGGTGCTGAAACTGCAACCCGGGGACGAGTCCGCGCGCCGGGCGCTCCAGTTCGTCCCGGAATCGCCCGTCGAGACCGGCTCCGAGATCGAGTTCGAGTCTTCCCCCGCATCGGTCCGCGAGGAGATCCTGATCCCGGAGGACGAGGAGATCGAGATCGAGGAACTCGGGGAGGACACGAGCCCGGAGGTCCAGTTGCCCGCGTCCGCGTCCCTCGCGCCCGCCGACGAGACCGAGGGACCCTCCGGGGCCGAGGAACCGTCCCAACCGGCCGCCATCGAGGGCGTCGAGGGCGATCGGACCCTCGTGGACCGTTCGCTCACGGAAGCCTTCGATCTGGAGCCCACCCCGTCTCCCATCGGCGTGGACCTGACCCTGATCCCCCCCGAGTACCAGGACGACATCCAGAACCTCGAGTTCCTGATTGACGTGGACCTCCGGGACGACGCGCGCGAACTCCTCGACGACATCCGAAAGCGAGCGGGCGAACTCCCGATCCTGGCCCGTTACGAAGCGCTGCTGCGCGGTTGACGATGCGGATCGTGGGCGGAGAGCACGGGGGGCGGCGGATCCTGGCCCCCAGGGGGCGCGGCGTCCGTCCGACGCTGGACCGCGTTCGCGAGGCGATCTTCGACGTGCTGCACGACCGCGTCCGTGGCGCCCGCGTCCTGGACCTGTTCGCGGGGTCGGGCGCCCTGGGGCTCGAGGCCCTGTCGAGGGGGGCGGCCCACGCGACGTTCTGTGACGCGGCCGCCCGCCCGGTCCAGGCGATCCGCGACAACGCGCGGCGACTGGGATTCCCGCCGTCGGCGGCCCGGGTCCTGCTCATGCCCGCCCTCCAGGCCATCCGGCGGCTGGCGGGAGAGGGGGCTCCCTTCGACGTGGTCTTCGTGGACCCGCCGTACGAGTCCCTGCTGTACGACGAGACGCTCCTCGCCCTGGCGATCGAGGGGCTCGTGGCCCCGGGGGGCGTGGTCGTGGTCGAGCACGGACGCCGCCGGGACATCGGGGCCGTGTACGGCGACCTGCACCGGGTTCGCCGGCGGCGGTACGGCGAGACGTGCGTGACGACCTTCGAGAGGCGCGCGGGCGGCAGGGCCCGAGAGGAGGAACGGTGACGATCGCCATCTATCCCGGTTCCTTCGACCCGGTGACGAACGGGCACATCAACCTGATCGAGCGGGCCGCCCGGGTCTTCGACCACGTCGTGGTCGCGGTGGCCATGAACTCCCAGAAGCAGGGGCTGTTCGCGGTCGAGGAACGCCTGGACCTGCTGCACGCCGTGACCGGGGGGATCGCCGGGGTGGAGGTGGACTCCTTCGAGGGGCTCCTGGTGGACTACGTGCGCCGCCGGGGCGCCCGCGTCGTGATCCGCGGGCTCCGTGCCGTGTCGGACTTCGAGTACGAGTTCCAGATGGCCCACATGAACCACAAACTGTACCCGGAACTCGAGACCGTGTTCATGGTCACGGGCGCGGACGAGTTCTACATCTCGTCGCAACTGGTCAAGGAGGTCGCCCGGCTGGGCGGATGCGTGGACGGCCTGGTCCCCCCCGCGGTGCGCGACGCCCTGTCCGCGAAGTTTCGGGGTGCCCGAGGGACGTAGGAGTCACATCTTCCCGGTGATCATCAGGCCGATGCCGAGGATGTCGGCCCCCTCCGACTTCAGGCGGCGTCCCGGGTCGTCCACGGCGGAGTTATAGACGGGGTTGTACTCGTTGACCCCCGCGGGGACCGGCGGCGCGGCCGTCGGGTTTCCCGGGTTGTACATGACCCCGTTCTTCCCGTCGAGGTCCTTGCCCACGATGGCGCGGGTCAGGTAGTGGGCCGTTTCGCGGGAGTAAGTGAACCGGAATCCGACCGACACGTACTCGATGGGCTGGACATCAAAGCCGAGCCACACCGAATACGTGCCGTATGCCTCGACGTCCATGATCCCGTCCATGAACTGGGGACTCGACCCCGGCACCCAGTTGTAGGCCGTGCGGTTGTACTGGGTCACGCCCAGGGCCCCCTTCTCCTTCGTGGGGTCGGGGCACGAACCCGCCGAGTTGCACGACGACGACGCGAACGCCTCGAAGAGGTCGCTGTACCCGCGGCCCCGGAACGAATAGACCGCGGACCCGCCCAGGTCGATCGTGGCGTAGCGAACGCGCTTGCCGTCCTCCCGGGTCCCCTCCCACGGGACGAACTCCAGGCCGAACGTCAGCCCGAGCTCCTGTCCCGGCCAGACCGACCCCTGGGCCTCCCCGTAGTCCTTGAACAGCGTCGAGGACGACGGGACCCGCAGGAACCCGTGAAAGCCGAAGTAGGGCTCCAGGAACCCGATGCGGCGGCTGGCCCCGGTCTCGAACTTCAGTTCGTGCCAGCCGTTCCCGACGCCGCCGTTGCCGCCCCGGCGGACCTTGCCGGACGGGATGGTCCACGTCAGCGACACGACCCAGGACGGGTAGTAGGGGTCTCGCCACTGCTGGAACGGCGCGTATCGCAGGCCCACGGCCATGTCCCCGAACCCGGACCGGGCGGGTCCGGCGTTCGGCATGGCGAACAGAGGCGGCTCCACGCTCCCGGGGTCCGGGTCGAGCCGGTCCGCGCCGCCGGCGAAGGTCAGTTCCGTCTGGTCGCGCAGGACGAAGGGGAAGACCAGGAAGAGTTCGAGGTCCCGGTACAGCCCCACCCGGGTATTGATCGAGAGCCGGTGCGTGGATCGGCGCGCGTTCAGGATGTCCGCCCGCCGGATCCGGTCCCCGTCGAGGTATTCCCGCCCGATTCGCGCCTTGCGAAGTTCCCATTCCCAGACCGGGGACAGCCAACCATCGAAGGCGTCGCCCTCGTCGAAGGAGGAAAGCACGGTCGTGATCCCCGCCGCGAAGGCGGGTCCGCTCGCCGTGGCGAGGACCGCGACCAGGATCGCGATTCGATGGCGCATCGTCACCCCCAGCAACCCGGTGCCCGCGATGACGGCGCGATTATCCCGACAATCGCCCGCCGTGTCAAAAACCGGATGTCATCTCAAGATCCGCCACCGCGATTTCGCCGCCACGATTCCCGGTCGTCACGGGCGCCCGGCATCCGGCATCCGGGATCCGGCGTCCGGGGTCGCGGTGAATGTGGCGCTGTCCTCATGCGCCGTTCCCCGCGACTAACGTGACACTGATACTGTCACTGTCACTGCCACTGTCTCTGAACCTGCCCTCTGACCCTGTTCCTGAACTTGTCCCAGTACCCGCGGCTCCAGGCTCGCGTCGAGCTTCTTCGTAGATCGTCGTGGCGGATTCTGGTCATCCGTTCAGATGGACCGCGAGAGGACGTCCCCGCCCCCGGTCACGGCGACGACCTGTCCCTCGGGGAGCGCCGCGTATCCCGCCGGAGGCTCGGACGATCCCGTCAGCAGGAACGCGGACACCCGGACGTCAGGGTGGTCCACGCGGCGGGGGTCATGGTCGCGGGTACGGGCCGGGTCGGAACACAGCGGGCACGATTCGATCCCCGTGCCGTGACGCATCCAGACGGAGACCCCGCGGGTCGCGGCCACGAGGTGCTCCCCGTTCGTCACGCAGGCCGCCAGGGGCGGGATCGCCTCCCCCGGACCGACCTCGGCCACCTTCGGGAACAACTGGAACGTGGACCGGAGCGCGTCCACCAGGGTGTCCGGTCGCACGGACCGCGCGTCAAGGCGACCCATGTCGTGAAGGTAGGACAGGAACAGGTGGAACATCAGTTCGCCGGGGACCGGGGCCTTGATGTCTCGGGCAAGGTACTCGGGGAGGTTGAACAGGACCCGGTCCGCGAAGTCCTTGCGGTGGACGTTCCCGACGGCCCACACGCCCAGGTAGTTCCGGAAGCGGTGGGGCGGCGTCCCCTCCAGCCGGAACTGCGCCGGCGGGGAATCGTCCAGCCCCACCAGCACGTGGTTCCCGACCGCGGGCCCGATCAGCGCCAGGAGCCCCAGGTCCTGTCCCGTGGGCCGCCGCGTGAGGAGGACCTCGTCGCCGCAGTAATAGCCAACGCCCAGGCGGTTGCGCCCGGAGCCGGCCGAGGCCCGGAGATGGGGTTCCGCCAGGGCCACCGCGCACTTCAGGTGTCTGGAATCGCTCGCGAAGATGCCGCAGAACCGTACCATGTCGCCTCGCCCTCGAACTCAGCCGTCGCTCCGCCCGCCGCCGGCGGGTCGCGCCCCGGGCGGACTCGTCAACAGGGTACGCAGCCCGGAGGTTCCGCGCAAGAAGGGGTCGAATCACCCCGTGGCCAGAGCCAGTTTTCCATAGTAGATGGCCACCACCAGAAAGCAGACGGCGAACACGGCCTCGACGCGCTCCATCCAGGCCCCCTGGCGGGGCAGGCGCCCGAGCGCCGCCGTGGAGAGTCCGAGGACGAAGAAGAGCATCCCCATTCCCAGGGCGAAGGCGAGCATCAGGCCGAACCCGAGAACGAGGTCCCCCGTGGTCCCGACCATGGCCAGGATCCCGACCACGACCGGGCCCGCGCACGGGGCCGCGACCAGGCCCGCCGCCGCCCCGACGATCGCGACCCCGGCGAGCCCCCCGCGCCTGGACGCGATCCGCGCCTTCCATCCCGACGGGAGGTCCATCGAGTAGAACCCCGCGTACGAGGCCGCCAGCGCGATGAACAACGCCGCGATCCCCGCCGTGACCGCCGGGTGCTGCATCCACGACCCGAACCCCCGGCCGAAGGCGGCCGACACCACGCCCAGCGTGGCATACATGGTGGAGAGCCCCCCGACGAAGAGCGACGACCGGACGACCCGATCCCGAAGTCCCGGGGCCGGTCCCGCGCGGTCCAGGTTGCGGGCCCCCACGACCGCGAGCGTGATCGGGATCATGGGATACACGCACGGGGTCAGGCTCACGCCGATCCCGGCCAGGAACACCAGGACCAGGGCCCACGCGAGCCCGCGCTCCCCCAGCCAGGCCTCGACCGGGGTCAGGGGTCGGTCCCGGAACGCCCCGGCCGCCTCGACCCGGCGTACGAACAGGGAGGGCGGCTCGTAGTCGCTCAGCGTCACGCCGGGGTTCAGGCGGCCGTCCGGCAGGAAGAACCCGACCCACGGGAGCGCCCCGACCCGGATCCCCAGGCGGCGCAGCCGGTCGTCCGCCTCGTCGAAGCGCGTCATGTCCACGCGGACCGCGACGAAGTCCCGCAGGGCGGCCTGGACGGACGGGTCGTGGAACGTGTGGCGGTCCAGGTCCTGGCACGCCGCGCACCACTGCGCCGTGGCGTCCAGGATCGCGGGCTTCCCGTGGTCGCGGGCCTCGGCCAGGGCGGCCTCGACATCGCTCCGCCAGGCGATGGCGTCCGCGGACTCGGAGGGGCCGAGGCTCACGATGCCGGCGAAAAACGACACCCCCACGGACACCAGGACGAGGGCCACGGCCCGGCGCACCCGTTCCCGCAGGGTCTCGACCCCGACCCGGAACGCACCCAGCGCGACCCCGAGCGCGACCAGCAGTCCACCCACGGGAATGTCAATCACGACCTCCCCCGGCCCGACCGGCCGCAATCGTGGAGATTCGGAGACGAAACGTCAAGAGCGGGTCAATAGGGTTGCGGCACCGGGGAGGGTTGCCAGGGCTGGGGGTCGCCGTGGCTGCGGTCCCCGGTCTGCGGGGCCGGAAGACACAGGGACATCTGTCCCGCGAGGGCGGGCACGCATCGCGCCTGCGAGGCCGGGGCCGGGGTCCCGGCGGGTTCCGGGGTCCCGGCGGGTTGCACCGGCTCCTCGTAGGTCCCCCAGGCGGTCGCCTCCTCCCCGATCCCGGCGCCGACCGCGCCCTCGAGGGACGCGGTCCGGCTCGCGGGTGACTCGGTCGTTCCGCCCTCCTCGGGCGCGACCCCGAACTCGCAGGCGGACACCGCCAGCAACACGATCGCCCCGCCCACGACACGCCATCCGGACGGTTTCATGGTTCCCCCCTCGCCGTTCCGGCCTTCAGGTCGTGTTCCTTGACCATCTGGGACAGCCTCGGCCTCTTGACCCCCAGGATCCGGGCCGCGGCCGCGATGTTCCCCCCGGTCTGCGCCAGGGCCTCGCGGATCAGGGCCGCCTCGACCTCCCGCAGGGCCTCGTCCATCGTCTTCCGGCGTCCGAAGACGGCATCGAAGGCGTCCGGGGCGTTCGCGGTCGAGGGCCGCGCCCCCCGGCCGAGCCCCGGGACCTCGCGGGCCAGGACCTCCGGGGTCAGGGCGGTGCCGTCCATCAGCAGGCACGCCGAGCGGATGACGTTGCGCAGTTCGCGGACGTTGCCGGGCCACGGGTGGTTCCTCAACAGGGCGAGGGCCTCGCCGGTGACCGAGAAGGAGCGGCCGACCTCCCGCCCCGCCTCCCGCACGAACTCCGACACGAGCATCGGGATGTCCTCGACCCGCTCCCGCAGCGGCGGCACCCGGACCACCACCCCGCTGATCCGGTGATAGAGGTCCTCCCGGAACCGTCCGGCCTTCCTCAGGGCGTTCAGGTCCCGGTTCGTCGCGAACACGAGCCGCACGTCCACGTGCACGTCCTCGACCCCGCCCACCCGCTGGAACGAGTGGTCTTCCAGGACGCGCAGGAGCGCGTTCTGGAGGCGCTCGCTCACGTCCCCGATCTCGTCCAGGAACAGGGTGCCCCCGTGGGCGGCCTCGAACCGCCCGATCTTGCGCGCGTGGGCGTCCGTGAAGGCCCCCTTCTCGTGCCCGAACAACTCGGACAGCAGCAACGTGTCCGTGAAGGCGGCCGCGTTGACCCGCACGAACGGCCCGGACGACCGCGACGACAGGCGGTGCAGGGCCTCCGCGAACAACTCCTTGCCCGTCCCGGATTCCCCGACCAGCAGCACCGGGACCGCGACGTTGCGCACGCGCTCGATCGTCACGAGGACCCGTTCCAGGGCCTCGGATTCGCCCACGATGTGGGGGACGAGGTGGCGCAGCCGGGAACGCGCCGGGAGGGATGCAAGCCCCCGGGGCCCGACGGGCGGGTCGGCATGGCCCGCCCCCCCCCCCCCGCCGACGTCGGAATGGCCCACCCACCCACCCCCGCCAACGTCGGGATGGCCCACCCACCCACCCCCGCCGACGTCG
>DYKK01000031.1 GCA_020722625.1 Anaeromyxobacter dehalogenans | reverse complement strand
CGGGACGACCCCCCCGTCGGCCATGCAGGCGAGGAACTCGTCCTGGCAGGACCCTTGAAGCGCCTTCATGATGCACGGTTCCGAGGGGTTGAAGCCGCAGGCCTGGACCACGCACATGGCGAGTTGCGTCAGGAGCTGCTGGGATTGCGGGGACAGGCCGCTCATGCACCCCTGGAGGCAGGTCCAGTCGAGTCCGCCGCACGAGAGCACGCACTGGACCGCGTCCGCGCACCCCTTCTGCTGCGGGGGCAGGCACTGGCCCGACGAGGAGCAGTTGTATCCGGGCGGGCACTTGCCGCACGACCCCCCGCACCCGTCCGGGCCGCACTGCTTGCCCTCGCAGTTCGGGACGCATCCCCCGATACATTCCAGGTAGAGTGGTTCGCACTGGGCCTTCGCCACCGAGTAGAAGCAGTCGGGCGCGATCCCGCCCCACGGGGTCTCGCAGTACCCGTAGGCGCACTTCATCAGGGCGTAGAAGGCGTCGCGCTGGTCCGGGGCGACCTGCTCGCCGCACCCCTGCAAGCAGACATCGAACGTGGCGTTGCACGAGAACACGCAGTCAATCCCCTGCTCGCAGGTCAGGAGGACCCCGCCGGGGATGCACTGGCCCGCCGCATTGCAGTTGTAGCCGGCCGGGCAGACCCCGCAGACCCCCCCGCACCCGTCCGGGCCGCACTGCTTCACGGTCCCGTCCGGGTTCTCGCAGTTCGGCAGGCACCCGCACCCCCCGCACTGCCAGCACTCCTCGACGCACAGGTCGTCCCACGCGAGCTCGCAGCAGTACGGGTCGAGTTCGCACACGCACTCCTCGCAGGGGCACCCTCCGCACCCGGGGAGCGCCGAGGGCTCGCACCCGGTCGAGGCGCCGGCGCAGACCCCGAGGTCCTCGATGCACTCCAGGCCCTCGGGGCAGGTCCCGCACGACCCGCCGCACCCATCCGGACCGCACTCCTTGCCTTCGCACTGCGGCTGGCACGGGGACTGGCACTTCCCGAGCAGGCAGGTCCAGTTGTCCGGGCACTTGCCGCACGACCCGCCGCAGCCGTCCGGCCCGCACTCCTTGCCCTCGCACTGGGGCAGGCACACGCAGCGCCCCGAGGGGGTGCAGGTCAGGGGCTCCGGGCAGGTCCCGCACAGCCCCCCACATCCGTCGGGACCGCACTCCTTGCCTGAGCATTTCGGCGCGCAGGGGCACTGGCCGTACTCGTCGCACGCGGCCCCGCCCGGGCAGGTCCCGCACGACCCCCCGCACCCGTCGGGACCGCACGATTTGCCGAGGCAGTTCGGGGTGCAGTCGAGACACTCGTAGTACAGGGACTTGCAGGCCCCGGCGATCGCCTGGCTCCAGCAGGGGCTCCCGGGCGGCTTGGTCCCGCACTGGTCGAAGAGGCACTTCCACAGGTCCATCCACTGCTTCTGGGCCGCGGGGCTGCCGTTCTGAAAGCACTCGTTGTGGCAGGCCTCGTCCTGGGGGGCGCACCCCCACGAGCAGACGAGGATGTCGTAGCACGACCAGAAGTCCAGGCACTGCCCCTCCTTGGAGCAGTACTCGTCGGGCCCGCACGCCCCGCACTGGCCCCCACACCCGTCCGGGCCGCACTCCCGGCCCGAGCAGTCGGCCATGCACGACGGCAGGCACTGCTGCGAGGTCGCGCAGAAGGTCCCGGTCGGGCACGCGCCGCAAGACCCGCCGCACCCGTCCGGCCCGCAGTGCTTCCCGATGCAGTCGGGCAGGCACTCCTGCTGGCAGCGGCCCTGAGCACAGTAGAAGCCGACCTGGCAAGTCCCGCAGGACCCGCCGCACCCGTCGGGTCCGCACTCCTGGCCCGCGCACTGGGGGACGCAGACGCACAGGCCGTTCTCGCACGCCTGTCCCTGCGGGCAGGTCCCGCAAGACCCGCCGCACCCGTCGGGTCCGCACTCCTTGCCCTGGCACTTCGGGGTGCACGCGACGCACTGCCCCGAGGCGCTGCACGACTGCCCCGCAGGGCACGTCCCGCACTGCCCGCCGCATCCGTCCGGGCCGCACTGCTTCCCGGCGCACTGGGGCGCGCAGGCGCACGTCCCGTTCTGGCAGGTCGTCCCCTGCGGGCAGGTCCCGCACGACCCACCGCATCCGTCCGGGCCGCACTGCTTCCCGGCGCACTGGGGCGCGCAGGCGCACGTCCCGTCCCGGCAGGTCGTCCCCTGCGGGCAGGTCCCGCACGACCCCCCGCACCCGTCCGGGCCGCACTGCTTCCCGGCGCACGACGGCACGCAGGCGCATCGCCCGTCCTGGCACACCGTCCCGGCCGGGCAGGTCCCGCACGACCCCCCGCACCCGTCGTCCCCGCACTCCTTGTTCGCGCACTGCGGGACGCAGGTGGGCTTGCACCGGTAGTCCTCGCAGGCCGTGCCCGCCGGGCAGGTCCCGCACGACCCCCCGCACCCGTCCGGGCCGCACTCCTTGTCCGCGCACGACGGCGAGCACGCGACGCAGGCGTCGCGGAGACCCTTGCACTGGTTCTCCATCACTTGCTTCCAGCAGGCCCCGGCCGGCGGGGCCGGGTCGCAGAAGTCGCGCAGACAGGTCACCAGGGCCTCGAATGCCTCGCGTTCCTCGGGCAGGAGCGGCGCCGCGCAGCCCTCGATGCACGAGTCCAGGGTCGCGTCGTCCCGGCAGGTCCACACGCAGTCGAGCCCTTCCCCGCACGACCCGCCGCCGACGCACCGGCCGTCCAGGCAGGTCCAGCCGGGCTCGCACACCCCGCAGACCCCGCCGCACCCGTTGTCCCCGCACTCCTTCGCGTCGCACTCGGGGACACAGAGAATCTGGCATTCCCCCTCGATACACGACGCCGGGGCCTCGCACGTGCCGCACTCGCCCCCGCACCCGTCCGGGCCGCATTCGATGGGGCTTCCGTCCGGGCGCACGCAGGTCGGCGTGCACTCCTGGACGCACGCCCCGTCCCGGCAGGTCCACCCCGCCGCGCACGTCTCGGCCAGGTCCCAGCCCGAGCCGTCGTCCCGGCAGCGGACCACCGCGTTCCCCACGCAATCCAGCGCGCCCGCCTCGCACAGGTCGGGCCGGCAGGCGTGGGTCGCGGGGTCGCAGTACGCCTCCGGCGGGCAGTGCGCGGCGTCCAGGCAGGCGACGCACTGGTTCGTCTCGGGGTCGCAGACGAGCCCCTCCGGGCACTCCCCGCCCTCGCCGCATGGCTTCGGAGGCTCGACGCAGCGGTGGTCGCGGCATTCCCAGCCGTCGGGGCAGTCCTGTGCGGTCAGGCACTCCACGCAGGTCCCCGTCTCCAGGTCGCAGACCAGGGGAGGTTCACACGGGGTCTGCTCATCGCACTCCAGGACCTCCTCGCAGAAGTGGTCCCGGCACCGGGACCCCTCCGGGCAGTCCTCGTCGGTCACGCACTCGACGCACGCATGGGTCTCGGGGTCGCACACCAGGCCCTGCGGGCAGTCCTCGGGCCGCAGGCACGGCCTCGGCCCCACCTCCTCGCCCGCGAGGCCGTCCAGGGGAACCTCGCCCCCGTCCTGAACCACGCCCTCCCCGGCCTCATGGGTCAAGTCCCTGGGACCGACCCCGGGCGGGGACGACGAGGGGCACGCGGTGAACAGCGCGGTCAGGGCGATCGCCCAGCCGCCCACGCCGAGTCGTGTCGAAACCCGGAACCTGCGACGCATGGCGGGTCCTCCTCCAGGGGAACTTGAAACGATTGTACCGAATCCGCGATCCGCTGTCCCGACCGACGAAGAAACTCGACGCGGACCTGGGGCCGCGGGTACCTGGACAAGTTCAGGAACAGGAGCAGAGGGCAGGTTCAGAGACAGTGTCAGTACCAGAGGCCGCTGAAAAACGGAGACACGCAGAGGCCGCTTGAGCCGTCGCACGCCCCATCCCCCGCGTCCAACGTGGTCCTGCCACTGTCACTGACACTGAACCGGTCCACTGAATCTGTCCTCTGTCACGGTATCGCCTGGAAGTCCGTGGTGATCTTGCAGATCGGTCGCGGACGGCGCGAGCAGTGCTCGCGTCTCCAGGAGAACCTTGAAGAGACCTGGTCGCGATCCTGGAGAGTTTTTCAGCAGCCTCTGCCAGGACAACGTTGGGCGCGATGGGCGCAGCCGTTTCGAAGACTTGTGGAAATTGACGGCGGATTTCAACCGATGGCGTCTGCGTGGCGGGCAGGCTAGAATCCGAAGTCGTCCGCCGCACGGAGGCGGCATGCCCGCGAACCTCACCCCGGATTACCTCGAGGCCGACAGGCGCTACCGTGCGGCCCGCACGCCCGAGGAAAAGGTCGCGGCCCTCGAGGACATGATCGCCCTGCTCCCCAAGCACAAGGGGACCGAGAAGATCTACGCGGACCTCAAGGCCAAACTCGCGAAACTCCGGCGGGGCGAGGACCGGAAGGGCGGCCCGGCCCGTCGCGGCCCCGAGGTCGCGATCCCCCCCGAGGGGGCCGGCCAGGTGGTCGTGATCGGGGCTCCCAACGCAGGCAAGAGCGCCCTGCTGCGCGCCCTGACCAACGCCGAGGTCGAGGTCACGGACTACCCCTTCGCCACCCGCCGGCCCGCCCCCGGGATGATGGCCTTCGAGGACGTGTCGTTCCAGCTCGTGGATACCCCGTCCATCACCAGGGACTTCTTCGACCCCTTCCTGCCGCCCTTGATCCGCAACGCGGACGCCGCGGTCCTGGCCGTGGACCTCGGAAGCCCCGACTGCCTCGACCAGCCGGGGGAGGTGATGGAGGCCCTGGACGCCCAGCGCGTGGTCCTGGTCCGCGAGGTCGTGACCCGGTCCTCGAAGCAGGGGACCCCGAGGCGCCTGCCCGCCCTGCTCGCCGGGACCCGGGCCGACCACCCGGACGCGGGGGCCGCGATCGAACTGCTCCGGGAGGTCGTCGGGGACCGGCTGGACCTCGTGGCCGTCTCGATCACGGACCCGGCCTCGCTGGACCGGTTCCGCCGGGCCGTCTTCGACCTGTTCGGGCTGGTCCGCGTCTATTCCAAGCGCCCCGGCAAGGAGGCGGACTTCAGCGCCCCGTTCCTGCTCCCGGTCGGGGCCACCGTCCTCGACTTCGCCGAGAAGGTCCACCGGGAGTTCGCGCAGCGTTTCGCCTTCGCGCGGGCGTGGGGGAAGGGTCGTTTCGACGGCCAGCGCCTCGGCCGCACGGACCCCGTGCAGGACCGGGACGTGATCGAGTTGCACACCGCATGACCCGGAAGGTCCCATACACGACCGCGGACGCCATCGCGCAGGACGCGGCGGCCTGGATGCGCGTCCTCGCGCCGTACCTGCGCCACCCGGGGCCGGGTCCCCTGGAGCGCGCGGCCCTCGTGGTCCTGGACCTCCAGCGCTGGTTCCTGGACCCGGCGGCCCCGGCCTTCCTCCCCGCGGCCCCGGCCGTGGTCCCCGCGATCCGGTCGCTGGTCTCGGCCTTTCGGGCCGCGGGACGGCCCGTGGTCTTCACCCGCCACGCGGACCCGGACGGCGAGGAAGGGCGCGCCATGGAGGCGTGGTGGGGCCGCCGGCTGCGCGGGGAGGACCCCTGGGCGGCCCTGGCCCCGGACATCGGGGACCTCCCCGGGGACCCCGTGTTCGTCAAGCCCACTTACTCCGCGTTCGAGGGGACGGGGCTCGGGGAGTGCCTGCGGGAGAGGGGGGCGGACACGGTGGTCCTGTGCGGGGTCCAGACGCACCTGTGCGTCGAGACCACGGCCCGCCACGCCTTCACGCAGGGCTTCCGGCCCGTGGTGGTCGCGGACGCGACCGCGGCGGCCGACCTGGACCTGCACCTGGGGGCCCTGCGCGGCCTCGCCCACGGCCTGGCCCGCGTGGTCCTCTCCGGCGAGGTCCTCGCGTCCGTCCTGGGTCAGCCGTCCATCGCGGAACCTGGCCGATTCGCGTCCCGTTCGGGCGACCACCCGATCCTCGACCTCCTGGTGATCGGCGGGGGCCCCGCGGGGCTCGCGGCCGCGACCCAGGCCGTGCGCATGGGCCTGCGCACCCTCGTCGTCGAGCGCGACCGCCCCGGCGGGCTCGTGCGGGCCGCCCTCCGGGTCGAGAACTACCCCGGTTTCCCGGGCGGCCTCCGCGGCGAGGACCTCGCGGCCCGCATCGAGGCCCAGGCCCGCTCTCTGGGCGTCGAGGTCGTCCCGGGCGAGGTCCTGGCGCTCTCGTCCGAAGATTCCACGTGGGTCGCGCGGGGTCCGGACGGCCGCTCTTGGCGTTCCCGGGCCGTGGTCGTGGCCACCGGGACCCGGCCCCGGCCCCTCGGGGTCCCGGGGGAGGCCGACCTCGCGGGCCGCTGTCTCGCGGTCCGGGTGGACGAGGTTTCCCGCGACCTCCGGCCGGGCACCGCCCTGGTCGTGGGCGGGGGCGACTGCGCCCTTGACCAGGCCCTCCATCTCTGGCAAAGGGGGTGGCGCGTCGAGGTCCTGGTGCGCGGGTCCCGGCCCAGGGCCCTGCCCCTCCTCGTGGAGCGGGCCGCCGCCCGTGGGGTCGCGGTCCACGCGGGGACCGTGGTCCTGGCCGCGCGCGAGCGGGACGGTCGCGCGGTCCTGGTGACGCGCGGTCCCGGCGGCGAGCGGGCGCGCGAGGCGGACCTCGTGCTCGTGTCCGTGGGACGCGAGCCGGTCCTGCCGGACCTGCCCGGGACGCTCGACCCGGCCGAGGTGGATGCGCTGGGCCGCGCGCCCTGGCCGGGGCTGACCCTCGCCGGGGACTGCCGCCGCGGCCTCGTGCGCCAGACCGCGGTCGCGGTGGGCGACGGGGTGGCCGCGGCCATGGACACGGCCCGATTCCTGGAGAGCGGACGATGGAGATGAGGATCGAGACGGCCTCGCGCGGCGACGCGGACCCCGGCCCGGTCGCGGCCCGGATCGTCCGCACGACCGGTCGCGACGGGGCGGCCCTCGTGCACGTGGCCGAGATGCGGGTCGGGAAGACCCGACCCCAGGACCCTCCCGACCCCCGCCGCCTGGTCGAGTTCGTGGACGCCCTGGACCCGCGCTACCCGCGCGACGAGAAGTGGGTCGTCATCGTCTCGACCCAGTTCGGCTGCCCGGTCGGGTGCGCGATGTGCGAGACGGGCCGCTGGTACGCGGGCAACCTGACCGCGGACGAGGTCCTGTGGCAGGTGGACCGCGTGGTCCTCGCGCGCCGGCCGGACGGCCGGGTCCCCACGCGCAAGTTCAAGGTCCAGCTCGCGCGGATGGGCGAGCCGTCCCTGAACCCCGCCACCCTGCAAGCCCTTCGCCTCCTGCGCACCCGCTACGACGCCCCCGGGCTCCTCGCGTGCGTGACCACGGTGGCCCCGGCCCGGGCCGCGTCCTACTTCGAGGCTCTCGCGCGCCTCAAGCGCGACCTCTACCCGCGGGGAGCGTTCCAGTTGCAGGTCTCGATCAACACCACGGACGACGCCCTGCGCGACCGCCTGATGCCGATCCGCCGCTGGTCCCTGGCCGAGATCGCCCGCTACGGCGAGCGCTTCCACGACGCCGGGGACCGCAAGGTCGTCCTGAACTTCGCCCTCGCCGAGGGCTGGCCCGTGGACGTGGACCGGGTCGCGTCCCTCTTCGACCCGGCCCGCTTCGTCGTCAAGGTCACGCCCCTCAACCCCACGGCCCGGGCCGAGAGGGCGGGCCTGCGCACCGTCCTCGCCCCGGACCGCGAGTCCGCCTGCGACGACCTCGCCGCCGCCTTCCGCGCCCGCGGTTTCGACACGATCATCAGCATCGGAAGCGCCGAGGAACTCGCGATCCGCTCGAGCTGCGGCCAGGCCGTGATGGTCGGGTTCGCGGGGGACGGGGCGGTGACCTAGCGGGTCCAGACGCCGTCGGGCTGGATGTTCACGCGGTACCAGTCGCGGTTCGAGGCCCCGAGCGAGGCGGTCCACCCGGCGAAGTCGGGGTAGGCGTCCAGGATGTCGCGGCCCTCGCGGGTCCAGGCCCACTCGCCCGGGATGTCGAGGCCCCACGGCAGGTTGCAGAACGACACATACCAGCGTCCGCTCGCGGCCGTCGAGTCGTCGTCGAGCGTCTGGAACAGGTCCGTGTCCGCGAGCGCGGACGCCGGGTGGTTCGTGAGGTGCACCTCGCGGCCCCGCTCCTGCGTGAAGAAGAGGTAGGGGTCGAAGGGCGGCACCCCCACGGTCGCCTGGGCCTGCGGGGTCCTGAACCGGATCACGAGGTCGAAGGACGGCCCCGCGCCCGCGTCGCACCCCGCGTCGGTGTTGAAGTGGGCGCACTTCATCGCGGGCAGAAGCGCGGTCGCGTCCTGGAACACGACGAAGGTCGCGCTCGGCTGCCCGGCCTCCGAGGCGATCCCGGTCGCCGCGCCACCGTTCCTGGCCAGGGTCGCCTGGGCCACGGACGACGGGGACACGCCCGGCAACGCCAGGGCGAACCCCAGGCGCTCCGGGGTCCCGACCGCGAGCAGGTCGTAGTGGGCCTTCACCTCGACCACGTTCCCCGCCCCGTTCAGGATTCGCGAGTACCGGTGCCCGAGCACCAGGTCGTTGTAGTCGTAGTCGCCGTGCGCGGGCCACGAGTCCTCGAAGGCCAGCGTGGCCGCCGGGTGCTGGATCTCCCACGCCTTGGTCGCGTCGTCCGGGAAGTCGTCGTTGTCGTCCAGGACCCCGTCGCCGTCCTGGTCCTTGGGCTTCGGCACCGGCGCGAGGTCCTCGACCGCGATGGCGTCCGCCGGGACGGAGTGCACGGTGAACACGACGTCGTTGAAGTCGTGGTCGCAGCCCGAGTGGTCACGCTTGATGTCCTCCATTCCCAGGACGACCAGGCCCGTCTCCGCGTCGTGCAGGAGGACCGTGTGGGCCTTCAGGCTCGCGTCCCCGACCTCGGGGTTCAGGTGCTTGACGGTGTAGAAGACCCAGTCCCCGCCCGCGGGGCCGCCCGTGGGCCTCGTGACCACGCCGGTCTTGGAGTTGAACCCGTTCGCCACGACCGCGAACCCGACGTTCATCCCGGCGTCGAAGCGCCCCAGGAAGATCGTGTCCCCGGACTTGAGGCCCTTGCTGCTCCCGCCGCTGTTGTAATACGAGGAATTCGGGAACACGATGGTCTCGTCCACGTCGTACTTGGTCTGCGGAATCTGGTCGTCCGGGAACGAGAAGAACCCGAACGAGTTCTTGTAGCCGGCCCCCTCGTGGAGGAAGGTCACGTAGAGGTCCGCGGGCTTCGTCAGGTGCACGTTCGCCCCGAAGTCGTCCGTGATCAGGTGCGGGTTGGTCTTCCGGATGTCTCGCCGCTCGGGGATGGCTGCGGAGATCCGGTTCAGGAACGCCTTCGCCGGGGCCACGCGCTCGTGGAAGGCCTTCGGGATGCCCGCGCCGTCGTAGTTCGTCTGGTAGGGCTCCATCAGGAAGCGCCACAGGACCGCGGTGCCGGCCTCGTTCAGCGTGAACCCGAGGCCCGCGCCCGCCACCGCCAGGATCCCCAACGTCTTGAAGGTTGTGGTCTTCATGGCTCCTGACCTCCCAGGGCGATGGTCGCCCGCCCGTCCTCGACCGGGATCACGGCCACGTTCCGCCCTCCCATGAACGAACCGACCACCTGCACCGCGCTCTGGTCCGCGGGCAGAGGCACGGTCAGCACGAGCCTCCCGTCGTCCCCGGTCACCCCGGCGCCGAGCCTCGTCTGCAACGCCGGCATGTCCGAGACGGCGTCCGTCACGACGACCAGGGTCCCGGGCCTCGGCTGACCCTCGATGTCGCGGACCAGGACCTCGACCTCGACCTCGCGGACCATCGCGAAATCGAAGTCGCCGGGGACCCACACCGAGGCGAGGCACCCTTCGGGTGGCGCCTCGGGCGTCTGGGACGGACCGGCCGGGGCCGAGCCGCCTCCCCCGCCGCCGCACCCGGCGACGACCGCGGCGCATCCCATCCAGAAGGAAAGAGACAATCGCGTCATCTCGCACCTCCCCGGCGGCGCCGCGCCGAATCGTCGCGGGCCGGCCGTCTGCAAGGATCAGGCTCGCCTTCAGGACCATCGGTCCGAGGGGGCGCGGGCTTTAGGCCGGTGCGTCAACCCATCGAAACATCCTAATTTTCCAGGCCATCCTTCCGGCGTTTTCTGCCGCGGTTCGTGCGGCCTAAAGGTTGCGCGGCCCCCGGCCGAACTCCCCTTCGGAACGTGCTGCCCCCAGCGGGCGGGAGGTGTCCGATGAGGCGCAATGGGAAGGGGTGGTCGGCAGCGGCGGTCGTGACCCTGCTCGGCGCAGTGGCGTGCGGGCCGGGGACGCCGCCGGGAGGGTCCCCGAAAGACCCGAAAGACCCGATCGAGCCAGGGGGACCGACCCAGGGCCAGCAGTCCGCCGCGATCGCGTGCAGCCCGGCGGGCAGCCAGGTCCTGCTGCTGGTCGAGACCAGCGAGCGGATGGGCGAGCCCTCGGGGTTCACGCAGGGGAACAAGCCAATTTCGCGGGTCGAGGCCGTGAAGGACACGCTGAAGCGGTCCCTGCCCCATCTGAAGAAGGACATTGACTTCGGCCTCCTGACGTTCCCGTACGACGGCAACACGGACAAGCACGGCCACCCGCGCGTGTGCCCGACCTCGTGTGGGGTGGGCCCGGTCCAGGTGGAGCCGGGTGCGCCGTATGGCTGGATCGTCTCGACGCTCGAGCACATCAGTGTGGGCGGAAACGCCGCGGTCGCGGGGGCGCTCGCCTCGGCGCGGGCGTGGTTCGAGGCGAACCCCGCCGAGGGCAAGGACCGGCTGGTGGTCCTGTTCACCGCGGGGGAGGACCAGTGTGGGGGCGATGTGATGGCCGAGATCGAGGCCCTGAAGGCGATGGGGATTGCGACCGTGGTGTACGCGCCCGAGGACGCCCCCGAGTTCGCCGGCCTGCTCTCGCGGATGGCGAAGGCGGGGGGGCGGCCGAACCCCGCGGACCCGACGGGGGTCTTCCCCCTGCGACCCGAGGACGGTGCGGACCTGAGGGACAGCATGGTCCAGGCGGGCGCGGTCGAGGAGTGCGACGGACTCGACAACGACTGCGACGGCGAGACCGACGAGGACGTGGCCGAGGCGTGTGAGACCTCGTGCGGGAAGGGCTTCCGGGTGTGCGAGAGCCACACGAAGACGGTCATCGTGGGATACAAGAAGGTCATCATCAAGGCCCACAACCCGTGGATCGAGTTCGACCGGTCCGTGGAATGGATTCCCATCGAAAAGACCGTGGTGGAGGCGGGGTGGTCCGAGTGCGTCGTGGACCAGCCGAACCCCGAGGTCTGCGACGGCGCGGACAACGATTGCGACGGCCGGGTGGACGAGGACTTCGATGTGGGGTCGGCGTGCTCGGCCGGGAGCGGGGCATGCACGGCGGTCGGGCGGTTCGTGTGCGCCCCGGACGGGCTCGGCGTGGTCTGCAACGCGAAGGCCCCGGACCCGTCCCCCGAGGTCTGCGACGGCGAGGACAACGACTGCGACGGCGTGGTGGACGACGGCCTGACCGAGGCGTGCGACAGCGCGTGCGGAAGCGGCATCCGCGTGTGCCGGATGGGCGCGTGGGGCGCCTGCCAGGTGACGAAGCCCGTGCCCGAGGTCTGCAACGGGAAGGACGATGACTGCGACGGCGTCGTGGACGAGGGCTTCGATGTGGGCGCCGCGTGCGTGGTCGGCCAGGGCCAGTGCTCGGCCCAGGGCGTGACGGTCTGCTCGGCGGACGGCCTGGAGGCGGTCTGCCAGGTCCAGGGCCAAGGCCTGGTCGGGGCCGAGGTCTGCGACGGCCAGGACAACGACTGCGACGGGCTCGTGGACGAGGGACCCTCGGTCTGCCCGCCCGGCCAGGTCTGTTTCCAGGGCCAGTGCGTGTACGACTGATCGCCCACATTCCCCGCCACATCCTCTGCCTCTGCTATAATCCAGCCCCGCGGCCGAAACGGCCGCGCGGGTCCACGACGAGGCGGGCATGGAAGGCGAGTCCCGGGCCTACGACTTCACCGCGGTCGAGCGCAAGTGGCAGGACTACTGGGATCGGGCCAGGACGTTCCGGGCGGAGGACGACTCGGACCGGCCAAAGTTCTACGTCCTCGACATGTTCCCGTACCCGTCGGGCGACGGGCTCCACGTGGGGCACCCCGAGGGATACACGGCCACGGACATCGTGGCCCGCTACAAGTGGATGAATGGATACAACGTCCTGCACCCGATGGGATGGGACGCCTTCGGACTGCCGGCGGAGCAGCACGCGCTGAAGACAGGGATCCACCCCGAGGTCACGACCCACCGCAACATCGAGACCTTCAAGCGGCAGATCCGGTCGCTGGGCCTCGCCTACGACTGGGACCGGGAGGTCGCGACCACCGACCCGGACTACTACCGCTGGACCCAGTGGATCTTCCTCCAGATGTTCCGGCGGGGGCTCGCGTACCAGGCCGAGGTCGAGGTCAACTACTGCCCGGCGCTCGGGTGCGTGCTCGCGGACGAGGAGGTCGTGGACGGGCGCTCGGAGCGCGGGGGCTTCCCGGTGGAGCGCCGGCCCATGCGCCAGTGGATGTTGCGGATCACGGCCTACGCGGACCGGCTCTTGCAGGACCTCGACCTCCTGGACTGGCCCGAGAACATCAAGGAGATGCAGCGCAACTGGATCGGGCGCTCCGAGGGCGCGGACGTGGACTTCGCGGTGGAGGGCGCGGGGCAGGCCCTGCGCGTCTATACGACCCGGCCGGACACGCTGTACGGGGCCACGTTCATGGTTCTGGCGCCCGAGCACCCGGTGGTGGGCCTCGTGACGACCCCGGACCGGCGCGCCGAGGTCGAGGCGTACGTCGCAGCGGCCCGGCGCCGCAGCGACCTCGAGCGCAGCGACGAGACGCGCGACAAGACCGGCGTCTTCACCGGGGGATACGCGGTGAACCCGGCGAACGGGCGGCGCATCCCGATCTGGGTCGCGGACTACGTGCTGATCACCTATGGGACGGGCGCGATCATGGCGGTCCCGGCCCACGACCAGCGCGACTTCGAGTTCGCGCGGCGCTTCGGCCTGCCCGTCGTGGAGGTCGTGTCGCCGGACGGGCGGCCCCGCAAGGAGTTGACGGCCGCGGACCCGGCGGACGGGGTCGCGGTGAACTCCGGGCCGTACGACGGGATGCCGACCGCCGAGATGAAGCGGGCCATTGTGCGGGACCTCGAGGCCCGGGGGCTGGCGCGGGCCACGGTGCGCTACCGATTGCGGGACTGGGTCTTTTCGCGCCAGCGGTTCTGGGGGGAGCCCTTCCCGCTGGTCCACCGGCCGGACGGGACGGTGGTGCCGGTGTCGGAGGACGACCTGCCCGTCCGCCTGCCGGAAGTCGAGTCCTATCAGCCCACGGGCACGGGCGAATCCCCGCTCGCGGCCATCGAGGACTGGGTCGTGGTGCGCGACCCGGTCACGGGGGAGGGGATCGGCCGGCGCGAGACGCACACGATGCCTCAGTGGGCCGGGTCGTGCTGGTACTACCTGCGCTACCTGGACCCGCGCAACGACCGCGCGCCCGTGGACCCCGGGAAGGAGCGGCGCTGGATGCCCGTGGACCTGTACGTGGGCGGGGCGGAGCACGCGGTCCTGCACCTCCTGTACGCGCGCTTCTGGCACAAGTTCCTGTACGACATCGGGGTGGTCTCGACCCCGGAGCCCTTCCTGAAACTCGTCAACCAGGGGCTGATCCTGGGCGAGGACGGGCAGAAGATGTCCAAGTCGCGCGGCAACGTCATCAACCCGGACCAGGTCGTGGCCGAGCACGGCGCGGACGCGATGCGGGTGTACGAGATGTTCATGGGGCCGCTCGAGAGCGTGAAGCCCTGGAGCACGCGCGGGATCGTGGGGGTGCGGCGGTTTCTGGACCGGGTGTGGCGGCTCCTGGAGGGTCCGGTGTCGGAGGAGCCCGCGCCCGAGGACCTGCGCCGCGCGCTGCACAAGACGATCCGCAAGGTCACGCAGGACATCGAGCGGATGCGCTTCAACACGGCGATCGCCCAGATGATGACGCTGGTGAACGAGGCGTACAAGGTCGAGACGCGGCACCGCGAGGTCCTGGAGGGCCTGACCCTGCTCCTGGCGCCGTTCGCGCCGCACCTCGCCGAGGAGGCGTGGGAGCGGCTCGGGCACGCGCCGTCCGTGAGCCGGGCGCGATGGCCTGCCTGGGACCCGGCCCTCGTGACGGACGACGAGGTCACGGTGGTCCTCCAGGTGAACGGGCGGGTGCGCGGGAACCTCGTGGTGCCCGTGGACACGCCCGACGAGGACCTGAAGGCCCGCGCCCTCGCGCACGAGAACGTGAAGCGCTTCGTGGAGGGTCGGGTGATCCGCAAGGCCGTGGTGGTTCGCAACCGGCTGGTGAACCTCGTCGTGTAGGGAGCGGCCCGGCGGGGACCGGGGGGCGGGGCGAACCGAGGAGGGTATTCGATGCTGGTGGACCTGCACGTGATGGCCCCGCCTGCGGGGTCGGCCCAGGACTGGTCGCGCCTGTTGCGGGCGTGCGCGGAGGCGGGCCTGGACGGGGCCTGCCTGGTGGGCGAGGGGACGACGCCCGCGCCGGACGACGCGAGGGCGGCCGTGCCCCACCCGGACTTCGCGCTGTTCTTCGGGGCGGAGTTCGCGGTGGGACGGGGCCGGCTGATCCTGATCCCCGCGAGGCCGGGGGAGTTCGCGCAGGCCCTCGCCGGCCAGGCGATAACCACATTCGAGGCCGCGGTGGAACTGGCGACCGCCACGGACGCCGCGATGGTCGCGGTGCATCCGTACGACCGGAGCGCGGGGACGTCGTATTCGGACGCGATCTTTCAACTGGACGGGCTGCACGCGGTCGAGGTCGCGAACGCGACGCGGTCCGAGGTCGCGAACCGCCTGGCCCTGGAGGCGGCCCTGCGCCTGCACCTGGCCCCGGTCGGCGGCACGGGTCCCGCGACGGCTCCCGCCACGGTGGGACGCGCGGCCACCGCGTTCCCGAGGCCCCCGCGGGACCAGGAATCCCTGGTCGAGGCCCTGCGGCGGGGCGAGGTCTTCCCGGTCGAGATGTCGAGGCGCGGCCGGGGCGCGGGTGGGGCGGGAAAACCCCGGCGGCCGGACCGGCCGGGACCGACGAGCGAGGCGTGAATGATGACCCTGTCGATCGTCGTGCCGGTCTATAACGAGCGCAGGACCCTGCTCGCGATCCTGAAGCGCGTGCTGGCCGTGGACCTCGGGGACGTCCGGCGCGAGGTGATCGTGGTGGACGATGCCTCGCGCGACGGGACGACGGACCTGGTCCGGCGCATCGAGCGGGAGGGGACGGCGCTGTTCGCGGGGATGGGCGTGCCCGAGGACCGCCTGGCCGGGGCGACGCTGCGCTGCCTGTACCACGAGCGCAACCGGGGCAAGGGCGCGGCCGTGCGCACGGGCTTCGAGGCCGTGACCGGGGACATCGTCCTGGTCCAGGACGCGGACCTGGAGTACGACCCGGCCGAGTACCCGCGCCTGATCGCCCCGATCCTCGAAGGCAAGGCGGACGTGGTGTATGGTTCGCGCTTCGCGGGCGACGAGCGGCGGGTCCTTCTGTTCTGGCACGCGCTCGGCAACCAGGTCCTGACCTTCCTGTCCAACATGGTCACGAACCTGAACCTGACGGACATGGAGACCTGCTACAAGGTCTTCCGGGCCGAGGTCCTGCGCGACCTGAACCTGAAGTCCGAGCGCTTCGGGATCGAGCCCGAGATCACGGCCAAGGTCGCGAAGATGCGCTACCGGGTGTACGAGGTGCCGATCTCGTACCACGGGCGGTCCTACGCCGAGGGCAAGAAGATCGGGATGCGCGACGGGCTGGAGGCCCTCTATTGCATCCTCAAGTACTCGCTGCTGGACAGCGACTACGTGAAGGACGGGGTGATCGAGGAGACCCTGACCAAGATGCAGGCCCTCGAGCGCTTCAACCGGCACCTGGCGGACACGATCGCCCCGTACCTGGGGCGGCGCATCCTGGAGGTCGGGGCCGGGACCGGGAACATCACGCGCTTCCTGCTGGCGCACGGGGACGTGACCGCGTCGGACGTCCACGAGGGCCTGTTGAAGCGCCTGCGGGAGCAGTTCGCGGGGTGGGAGGGGTTCGACACGGTGCGGTGGGACCTCGCGACCCCGCCCCCGAAGCGACTGGTGGCGGCCGGGTACGACACGGTGGTGAGCCTGAACGTGCTCGAGCACGTCGAGGACCACGAGGCGGCCCTGCGGCACAAGCGGCAGGTCCTGGAGGGGGCGCGCGGGCGGCTGGTGCTGCTGGTCCCGGCCCACGCGAGCCTGTACAGCCCGATGGACGAGGCCCTGGGCCACTACCGCCGGTACGAGGCCCGGGAGTTGCGAGGGCTCCTTCAGGACGCGGGGTTCGAGGTCGAGAGGATTCTGCCGTTCAACCTGCTGGGCCTGCTCGGGTGGTTCGTCAACGGCCGGGTCCTGAAGCGACGCCGGCTCCCCACGGCACAACTCGGGGTGTACGAGGTCCTGGCGCCCGCGGCCCTGGCCCTGGAGCGGCGCGTCCCATTGCCGGACGGGCTGTCGCTGATCGCGGTCGCGCGCCCGCGCGCGGGGTGATGCGGGAGGAGGTCGCGATGGACGAGGTCTTGATCCGCGTCCGGATGAGCCAGCACGACGCGCACTACGGGGGAGACCTCGTGGACGGGGCGCGGATGCTCGCGCTGTTCGGCGACGTGGCGACCGAGGCGCTGATCCGGCACGACGGGGACGAGGGGCTGTTCCGGGCGTACGACGCGGTGGAGTTCCTGGCGCCGGTGTACGCGGGAGACTACGTGGAGGCCCGGGGCCGGATCGTGGGGGTCGGTCGGACCTCGCGGAAGATGGAGTTCACGGCGCACAAGGTGATCGCGGCCTCGCGCGACCCGGCGGACCCCGCGCGCGCCGAGGTCCTGGACCCGCCCGTCCTCGTGTGCCGCGCGTCCGGGACCTGCGTGGTGCCGCTCGACCGGCAGAGGAGGCGCGAGGGCGTCCCGCCCCGGGCCGAGAAGGAGGGGCCGTGAAGGAACCGCTCGTCATCACCGCCGCGATCTGCGGGGCGGAGGTCACCAGGGAGCAGAACCCGGCCGTGCCCTACACGGCCCAGGAGCTGGCCGAGGAGGCCGCGCGCTGCTTCGAGGAAGGCGCGCGCGTGGTCCACCTGCACGTGCGCCACCCGGACGGGCGGCCCACCCAGGACCGGGAGGTCTTCCGCGCCGCGATCGGGGCGATCCGGGCGCGGGCCCCGGACCTGGTCATCCAGGTCTCGACCGGGGGGGCCGTGGGCATGAGCGTGGAGGAGCGGACCCAGCCCCTCGACCTGGACCCGGAGTTCTGCACCCTGACCACGGGGTCCGTGAACTTCGGGGACGACGTGTTCCTGAACACCTTCCCCATGATCGAGGCCATCGCGCGCAAGGCGCGGGCACGCGGGGTCCGCATGGAGGTGGAGGTCTTCGATGCGGGCTTCGTGGACAACGCGATGCTGTTGGTGCGCCGGGGCCTCCTGGAGCCCCCGCTCCACTTCGATTTCGTCCTGGGCGTGCCGGGGGGGATGACCGGGACCCCGGACCGCCTCGACTTCCTGCTGGCGACCCTCCCCGAGGGCTCGACCTGGATGGCGGCCGGGGTGGGACGCTTCGAGTTGCCCCTGGCCCGCGAGGCCATTGCGCGCGGAGGCCACGTCCGGGTGGGGCTCGAGGACAACCTCTTCCTGCGCAAGGGGGTCCTGGCCCAGGGCTCCTGGGAACTCGTGCGGGAGGTCGCGGGCTACGCCCGCGAGGCGGGCCGTCCCCTCGCCACCCCCGCCGAGGCCCGCCGCATCCTCCGCATCCCGGCGCGGGCGTGAGCGTTCGAAGAAACTCGACACTAACAGGATGGGGTTTTTCAACCCCCATGCCACGGACTTCATCCTGAATCTGTTCTGGTACGTGCTCCACTGGCTGAAGTTCTACGCGTTCACCCGGCGCTCGCTGGCCTTCAACTGGTTGTCGGGCAGCCTCGCGACCATGGTCCGCCTGCTCCGGACAAAGCGCGCGCTCCGCCGCGAGCCGCGTCACTGTCTCTGAACCTGCCCTCTGACCCTGTTCCTGAACTTGTCCAGGTGCCC
>DYKK01000386.1 GCA_020722625.1 Anaeromyxobacter dehalogenans | reverse complement strand
GCGAACGGGGACGGATAGTCTACGTGGCACCGGGCAAGGGGGAGGATCGCGACTTCCTGGTCTGGGAGTAGCCACGTCTCTCGGATGAACAGAGATTCTTCCACACCGGAAGACCGGGGTCCCCCGCCCGAGGCCAACCAGACGAACGTGGATCGGTGCGGACCGGTCGTCGGCCAGGGACTCGAGGTCCCGTAGGTCCGCGTCGGTCGCCGCGGCCAGAAACACCCGGCCCGGGGCCCGCGCCAGGCGGACGAACGGAAGGTCGCGCCCGGACAGAACCCCGCGCGTCCGCAGGTCCTCCACAAGCGCGCTCATCCGGTCCAGGACGGCGCCCCGTCCGACCACGCCCGCCAGCCGCGGAGCGCCATACCCTGAACCAGTACCAGGTCCGCAATCTCGACCAGCGGATCGCGGAACTGCGCCAGGCCGGCGGCCTACCCGGCGAGGTCTCCCAGGTCGAAGAGGAGGACCCCGTCCCGCTTCGCCCGCCGGCGCAGGGCGGGCGTGAATCCCGCGCGCGAGCACACCGCGAACCGGACCTCCGCGACGCGGCCCGGGAGATCGGCGAGGACCGCATCGCGCCGGGCCATGAGCGCGTCCAGGACGGCGGGGCCGGCGGGGTTCCGGCTCCACTTGCACTCTCCGAGGAGCAGAGCCCCCTCGTCGGAGACGGCCACCACGTCCACCTCGGCGTCCCCGCGCCACCAGCCTCCGATCCGGTCATACCGCGCGGGCAGGAGGCCCTCGCGGTTCCGATGCCACAGGTGCTCGATGCAGACCTCCTCGAAGGCGATCGACACATGCTGGTCCAGGAACGGCGCCACCTTCGCCTCCCAGACCCGCCAGGGGTCCCCGGACTCCAGCGCGCTGCGGTTCGGCAGGACAAAGCGAAACCAGAAGCGGAAGAACGGGTCGGAGAGCCGCCAGCGGCTGCGCCGGGTCCGCTCGGGATTGCGTTCGGTCACGGGCGTCCTGCGTTCCAGGACCTTCATCTCGCGGAGGGTGTCGAGATACCGGCTGGTCGCGCCTCGGTCAGGCAGCCCCGCCCCCTGGGCCACCTCGTTTGGGGTGGTCCGTCCGAAGGCGACGGCCTGGCAGACGGAGAAGTAGATGCGCGGGTCCCGCAACTCCTCCATCAGCAGGAAGCGCGGTTCGCCATACAGGGGAGCCCCCCTCGAGAGGACCTCCGTCACGATCGTGGTCGCGAGGGACCGCGCCGGGTCAAGGCGCTCGAGGTAGGCCGGGACCCCGCCCAGGACCCCATACGCGATGACCCGTTCGTCCAATGGACGCGCCTCGAAGAACGGCAGGGCGTCCCGGAAGCGGAGCGGTTGTAGCAGCCATTCGCCGGTGCGGCGGCCGTACAGGGGGTTCTTCGCGCCGAGGACCTCCCGCTCCATGAACGAGACGTACGACCCGCAAAGCACCAGATGGAGGCGCGTGTCCCGGATCTCCGCGTCCCACAGGCGCTGAAGCACCGACGGGAGACTGGGGTCCGAGTCGCACAGATACCCGAACTCATCCAGGACGAGGAGAAGCGGCTCCGACCTCGCGCGGGACGCCACGAACCTCAAGGCCGCTTCCCAGTCCGGAAACCGGGTGCTCTCAAGCCCTGGCTCGCCGAGCGCCGAGAAGGCGACGCGCGAGAAGGCGGCGAGTTGGTCTGTCCGGGACTGGGCGTCCGCCACGAAGAAGACCGCCCTGCGTGGCTCCGCGAACCGTCGAAGGAGGGAGGTCTTCCCGGTCCGCCGGCGGCCGTACAGCACCACCAGGGCCGCACGGTCCGGCCTCGCCTGCCGCTCCAGGAACGCCAGTTCCTCTAACCGGTTGTAAAACGCCATCGCCCTGCCCTCGCTGTCTGTCCCAGATTAGTCTAATCGTGTTCATACAATCTGCCAAGCACGACACCGGCTCCAAATTCGCCATCAATTTCCGCAATTCTTCGAATAGACATGAGATCTGCGTCGTTTCATTTCACCACCCTGGGGCCGCGACTTCCAAGTCGCGGCACGGAGGTCCACGGCCGGACCTCGGGGGGACGTTGGGGCCGTGCATCCAGCCGGGAGCCGGGGGAGCCGGGTGCGGTGGGCCGGGAGCCTCGACGCCTGTCAGTACGGACAGAACCGGGCAGGTAGGCGCCGGGCGCCTCGCCGAGGCATTGCCCCCTGATTCGCCGCCTCGAGGGCGGCGAATCAGGATTTCGGATTGCGGATTTCGGATTTCGGATTGAAGTCGCGCACCCGCTGCCGTGAGATGGTGGTGAATGAGGATCCGCGTCAAAGCCAACAGGTTCAAGGGGTTGTGAAATCTGACGGCGGATTCTGACTGCCTCGATCCGCTTGACAGGACGGCCCGCGGAAGGCATGCTACCCGTTGCTTGCGGGGGCTGGCGGATTCACTCTTTGAAGGATGACAGGAGACCGGATGAGCAAAGCCGCAAAAGGCCCCGGCGGGCTCGCGCCGGGCGAGGCCGACGCACCGGAGGGCCTGGTCACGTACCAGAAGGGAGCAGAAAATGCTGCATGAATCCAAAGGGCGGGCACGTGAGGAGAAACGTACCACCCCACAGGACGCCCGGGCCATGGCTCCTGACTCCCGTCGCGGCAGAGCGGCCCTCCGCGACAAAGTCCGATCCACACAGGGGCACGCCGCCCAGACTGCCCTCTTGCGGCCGGCCGCATCTTCTGCATCCAATCCCACGAACT
>DYKK01000030.1 GCA_020722625.1 Anaeromyxobacter dehalogenans | reverse complement strand
GGGACGGACGTTCGCGGCCACGATGGAGGACGCCCCCGAGTGGGTGAAGAGGGGGTGCGCGGCCTTTTCGGGCGAGAAGAAGAAGTGGGTCTGCGGGGTCGGCAGCATGGAGGGGACGAACAACCTCTCGCTGTGCCGGAGCACGGCCATGGCCCGGGGACGCACGGAGATCGCCCGCGAACTGAACCTGAGGGTCAAGGCCATGTTCAAGGACTACCAGAGGACCGTGACCGGGGGCGGGGCCATGCACGTGGCCGCGGACGACGAGCAGTACGCCTCGGACGTGGCGAAGCAGGTCACGGACATCAGCCTGCCGGGGACGCGGCTCGAGGACACGTGGTTTTCGGACGACGGGCACTGCTTCGCGCTGATGGTCCTGGACGTGGAGGGTTTCCGCGACGCGGTGGCCGGGGCCGCCGGGCTCGACCAGTCCATCCGCGACTACGTGGTCCGCAACGCCGAGAAGGCATTCCAGGAACTCGACGCGGCCACGGCCCAGCCGCCCACGCCATAGGCGGATTCTGGTCGCACTGGACACCGTCCCGGCGCTACAATCCGTCGCGATGAGACCCTGTGGGACCCTCGTCATGGCCGCTGCGCTCTTGCTCGCCTCGGGCGTGCCCGCGGTCGCGCGGGGCCCCGGGGAGGCGAGCGTCACCCCCCGGGAGAGCGGTCGCGCCCGGGTCGGAGAGCCCGCGCCCTGGCTCGCGGGCTGGACCCTGGACGACCAGGCGGTGAACCTGGAACATCTGAAGCGGGAGGCCCTTTCCAGGGGCGGGCGCTTCCTCCTCGTCGTCTTCTTCGCGACGTGGTGCGAACCCTGCCGGCACGGACTCCGGGTCCTCGCGGGCCACCGGGCGGCCCTGCGCGACGCGGGGGTCCACCTCGTCCTCGTGGACTACCAGGAGGAGGCCCCGCGGATTCGCCCCTTCCTGGCGACGATGGGGCTTGAGGACGCGCGGGTGGTCCTCGACCGGTTCGGCAAGGTGGCCCGGGCCTACGGGGCCGAACGCCGGGCCGGGGACGACCGGTGGGAGGCGTCCCTGCCCACGACCGTCCTGATGGACGCGCGCGGGGAGGTCCGCCTGATCGTGACGCGGGAAGGACCCGACTACCTGGACCGGATCCTGGGCGCGGCCCGCCCGTGAGGCGCGCCCCCGGCCCGGCGGCCGGGGCCTCAGGGCAACGGGATCACCTCCCGCAACTGCTCCCGGAGGCGCGGGGCCAGGGTCGCTCCGGTCACGGCGCGCAGGGCCTCGGCGCGCGCCAGGTCCTTGTCCTTGGGGTGGGCCCCGGTGGCGACCTCGCCCAGGGCCAGGGTAGCCACCCGGGACCGGCCGGTGCAGTCCTTCACGGACCCGCCCAGGGTGACCCGACACGTGACCCCCACGAAGGTCTGCGAGCACGCGAGCCGCGCCTCGGGCACGACGGCGAGGCCGCCCCGGCACACCGCGGCCGAGACCGTGACCACGCCCGAAGACGCCAGGGCCGAGGTCAGGGCCTGGACCACCCGCTCCCGGGCCATGGGGGGCTCGACCTCGCCGGGAAGGACCGTGACCGTCAGGTCGGCCAGGACCTGGGACCGGGCCGCCTCGAGGCGCGAGAACGCCTCCCGGTCCGCCTCGTGTTCGGCCGGGAACCGCCCGCGACCCTCGATCACGCGGACCTGGAGCGCCTCGAGCGCGAGCCGGGCGAATACGGCCTCGGCCTGCCGCAGCGGCGGGGTGAACCGCACCGGGTGCCCCTTCGCCGCGAGGGCCCGGCCGACCTCGAGGCGGAACCTCTCGGAATCGCGACGGTATTCCTCCATCAGGACCGTGACCGCCTCGGCCCGGTCCAGGACCGCCAGCGCGTGGAACAGGCCGTCCCGGCCGCGCCCCGGCTCCGAGTGCGCCCGGATCAACTCCGCGTGCTGGAAGTGGGACGTGACGCGCACTTCGTTCAAGACGCGCTGGTAGTCTTGCCCGTCCCGAACGCCCGACAGGTCCTCGACCACGGACTCGACTTCCGCCCGGACCTGCTCCGAGACGCGCGCCTTTGCCTGGGCCTCGGCCTCGACCGGGCCGCTCCGGGACATCCCCTCCGCGACGAGGTAGCGGGACTCCGGAAACCGGGTCCGCCGGTCGGCCCCCTCGCGAGAAACCGGAGTCCCGGCGCAGCCGCAGGTGACCAGGGCCGCGACCCAGACCAGGGGCCGACCGCGTCGCGTCATGTCCTCCTCCTGACCGGCCGTGTCGGCCGCGTCCCGCAATGATACCCCAGGACGGCCCAGGGACCCTATGCCGCGATCGGGGCTTCCGTCCCCAGGGCATCCCGATGAGACCAGGTTCCGGTATTGAATTTTCGTTCCCCCGCAATGCCCCGTCCCCCGCGACCAACGTGGCCCTGACACTGACGCTGATACTGCCCCCTGCCACTGGACCTGCCCCTGGAACCGGGATCCGGGGTCCGGTGTCGCGGTGGACGTGACCCCGTCGTCATGTCCCCGCGCCCGCGTCCGACGTAGCACTGGCACTGGCACTGACACTGACACTGAGCCTGTCCACTGTACCTGTCCTCTGAATCTGTCTTCCGAGCCTGTCTCCTGAACCCGCCCCGGTCTCCACTTCGCCCCGGGACTCTGCGGTTGTCTTGGCGATCCGTCGCGCGGTGGCGCGAGCGGTGTTGGCTACGCCAACGCTTCGCGTTGGCTCCGCCGACGCTTCGCGTTCGCGCGTCCAGACGCGAGCGGGGCTCGCGTCTCCAGGGGAACCGTGAAGAGACCAGGTCGCGAGCCTTGAGAGTTTCTCAGCGGCCTCGCTCGCGACGCGATTCAGACTATAATCCCTCCATGAGCGGATAGACCCGCGGGCACTTGGACAAGTTCAGGAGCAGGATCAGAGGCCAGGTTCAGAAACAGTGTCAGCGACAGCGACAGTGTCAGTGCCAGGACAACGTCGGTCGCGGGGGAGGGGCATCACGACGAGGCCACGTGCAACGCGACCCCCGACCCCGGGGACAAGTTCAGGAACAGGCTCAGAGGCCAGGTTCAGAGACAGTGTCAGTGTCAGTAACAGTGTCAGTGTCAGTGTCAGTGCCAGGACAACGTCGGTCGCGGGGGAGGGGCATCACGACGAGGCCACGTGCAACGCGACCCCCGACCCCGGACCCCGGATCCCGGACCCCGGATGTCGGGACAGTTTGTCTTCTACAAATATTTTGAACTCTTCTAGGTCGGAGGACCACACGATGCCCGTCGAGAAGCGCGTCCTCGTGCCCGGCGCCGGCGGCCCCGGCGCCGTGAACCTGACCCGGGGCCTCCTCCAGGCCCCGGAACCGATCTTCACCGTGGGATGCGACGCGAGCCCGTACTACATCCACCTGGCCCTCACGCACGAGCGCGTCCGCGTCCCGCGCGCGTCGGACGAGGACGCCTACGTCGCCGCCATCCGCGACATCGTCGCCCGCTTCTCCCTCAACTTCGTCTTCCCGAACTCCAGCGTCGAGATGATGGTCCTGACGCGCCGCCGCGACGAGATCGGGGCCCGGATGTTCGTGCCGTCCCTCGCGACCCAGGAGGTCGCGGCGAGCAAGTGGCTCACCTGGCGGCGCTGGCGGGACGCGGGCATCCCCGTTCCACGGACGCTCCTGATCGAGACCCCGGAGGATGTCACACGGGCCTTCGACGAGGTCCCGACGCGCCCGATCTGGTTTCGCGGCGCGGGCATCCCGGGCCGCGGCGTGGGCATGGCGGCCCTGCCCTGCCGCTCCCCCGTCGAGGCCGTCGGCTGGATCACGTTCCACGACGGCTTCGGAAAGTTCATCGCATCAGAATATCTGCCAGGAGAAAATCTGACATTCTTGGGTCTGTTCCGCGACGGCGAACTGGTCACGAGCCAGGGGCGCCAGCGCGACCTGTACGTCATCCCGCACGTGAGCCCGTCGGGCATCACCGGCGCGCCCGCCGTGTGCCACACGGTGCACCGGGACGACCTGAACGACCTCGGGCACCGCGCGGTCCTCGCGGTGGACCCGCGCTTCAACGGCGTCGCCTTCGTGGACTTCAAGGGGGACGGCCGGGGCCGCATCCTCCCGACCGAACTCAACGCGGGCCGCTTCGGCACGACCCATCACTTCTACACGGCCGCGGGCCGCAACATGCCGTACTACCTGCTGTGCATGGCCTTCGGCGAGCCCCTCCCCGAAGACCTGCCCCGGTTCAACGCCCTGCCCGCGGACCTGTACTGGATCCGCACGCTCGACGCGGGCCCCGTGCTCCTGCGCCGCGAGGACCTGGGCCTCGAAACTGCGGGATGACCGCGACCCCCACGGCCCCAAATCCGCCATCAATTTCCGCAATTCTTCGAATAGACATGACATTTGCTTCGTTTCATTTCACCACCCTGGGGCCGCGACTTCCAAGTCGCGGCTGGCACGAAACCAAGACATATCAAGGTGTTCCGTCGTGCTGCCAAGATCGGGGTGGCGAATCGTGGGCGACGTCCGCCTATTCCACGACCTCACCCGGCGGAACCGGGGCCGCCGGGGCTTCGCCCTCGCCCTCGCCCGGACCGGTCCCGGTCGGCGGCTTGCCCGGTCCAGGACCCGCTGCCTCCTCGTCCGGGGCCTCGCCGTCGCCGGTCAGTTCGACGCCGCGACGGATCTTCGGGCGTCCAATGATGGTCGGCGTGAGGGTCCGGATGACCTCCATGCCCGCGCGGACCGCGGGCGGCGCGGCGACCGGGCCCGGCACCACGGCCGGGTGGGGCCTCTCGGTCGGGGGCGGCGGTGGCATGGGCTCCGACGGCTCGCGCTGGGGCTGGGGCGGTGGCGGCGAGACCGGGGGCACGGGAGGACTCGGGACCACCCGCGGGGTCTCCACTGCCGGGGCCGCCGGTCGCGCGGGCGCCCGGTCCCGGCCCTCCTTCGCCTGGCCATCCTTCGCCGGAGGTTCCGCCGCTTCCGCCGGCCGTTCGGGCCTCTTGAAGTCCCCGCCGCGGATCGAAGGCTTCTTCGGGATGCACGACGGCGCCCGCGCGGACCCGCTGCAGATCACCCCGTAGTACCCCCCCGACGAGGCCGCGCGCCACCGGGGGTCCCTCTCGAGCAGCGTCTTCAGAAAGCGGTTGGGCGCGTCCGTGGTCCCGCCGCTCTTCACCTCACGGTTGAAGAAGGCGTCGCTCAGGGCGAACGCCATGTCCACCGCGACTTGCGCGTCCCCGAGCCCCCGGCCTTGCAGGAACCGGAGCACGGACTGCCCCTCCACCACGACCTTCACGTCCGCGCCGTCCACTTCCGCCTTCTCGAAGTGCAGGACCGACCCCTCCCGTCCGCCCGCCTTGCCGCCGGCTTTCCGCCCCTTCTTCAGGGCCGGGATGTTCTCGGGCCTGTCCAGGTTCACCTGAAGCGCCATGTCCCCCAGGCGCACGTCCGTCAGGGTCGCCTCGCCGTAGGCCTGGCTGCGCAGGGTGGGGGTCCGGGCCACCACGTCCCGGGCCTGGACCTCCAGCCGCCCGGTGCTCGCGGCCCACCCGCCCTTGAGGTCGTATGCGATGTGGCCCTTCCCGTCCAGGAGCCCCGTGAAGGGCACGCCGAACAGCGGGAAGTCCTTTGGGATCGGGAAGTCCCGGATGCGCTCGACCTCGACCTCGACCCGGTCCTGGCCGCGCACGACGCGCACCGGCCCCAGGACCCCGTCCCCCGACCACGCCTCGATGCGCAGCGACAGGCCCCCGAACAACAGGCGCCACAGGCCGACCCCGATGTCGAGCCGGTCCACGCCGACCGTCCTCGGGGTGCGGACCTCGCGCCCGTCCGGGGTCCGGCGCACCTCGGGGGGGAACTCGGCCTCGACCCCGTGCAACGACAGCGTCGAAAGGCCTCGGATCGACAGGTCCTCGACCCGCACGACCACCCCGTCGCGCGACATCCTGGCCTCGAGGAACGACCGGAGGCGGCTCGCGGGAAAGGTCCACACGAGCGACACCAGGAAGACCACGAGGCCGAATCCCGCATACCCCAGGCCGCGAGCGACCTTCTGGACCGCCGGCTTCCGAACAAACGCGGGGACGTTCATCGCGCTCCCCCCTTCCGCGGCTCGGCCGCCTCCTCTCCCTTCTCCTGGAACTGGTAGGTCGCCAGGGTCACTTCGGCGCGCACGTGGGACATCTGGTTGAACTTGCGGGCGACGTCCAGCCGGGTCACGAACAGCAGGTCCTTCCCCTTCGCGACCTCGTCCAGGAACTCGAAGAGGTTCTCCCAGGGGACCTCGCGGAACTCGAGTTTCTGCTCGACCAGCATCAGGCCGGGGAAGGCCGGCCGGGCCTTGCCCTTCTTCTTCTTGCCGATCCCGACCGGGGTCTCGGAGGTCTTGCCCTCGAACGAGACGACGTCGGACATCAGGGTCCCCATGGCGCCCGGCACCTCCTCCCGCAGTTCTTTCTCCTTGAGGACCTCGTTCGCGGCCACGCGGATGGAGGTCGCCTTGTTCTCGCGGATCAGCCGCTCCACCTCGGCCCGGGCCGCCGCGACCTCCAGATACCTGGGCGCGAGGCGCCGGATCTCGGCGATGGCCTGCCGCGCCTCCCGGATGTCGTCCTCGAGGGACCCGACAACCGCGTGGGCCGCGAACCACACCCCCCCGCCGAGGAACAGGCCCGCCGCGGCGACCAGGATCCCGGACAGCCGCCGCTCGCGCGGCGTCATCCGCCCCACCATGGCCTCGAGGGTCTCCGCGATCCTCATCGTCTTCCTCCCCCCGTCCCGACCGGGGTTCCGTTCCCCCGGGAACCTCCCGGCGCCGGGGCCGGCCGGCCCGGAGCGCCCGGGCCCGCCGCCTCACGGCCCGGACCCGCACCCCCGGCGGCTTCGACCACCTTCCGCCCCTCCCCGCAGTCCACGTCCATCCGGAGCGAGAACCGCTGCCAGCCCTGGTGCCTGCGGAACTGGATGCGCTCCGTGCTCTCGGTCGTCACCTCGTGGAAGCACGGGTCCGATTTCAGCCGCTCGACCAGCCCGTCCAGGGTCTCGATCGTGTCCGCTTCCCCTCGCACGCTCAAGGATCGGGGCTCGATGCGGATCGTCTCGACCTCGACGGCCGCCGTGTCCTCGGGCGCGATGGGCCCCCCGGCTCGAGCAGCGGCCTTGCGGCCCTTTTCTTCCGTCACGGCCTCCTCCTCGGCCTCGCCGCCCCCGCCCGCCGAGGAGGGTCCCATCGCGATCACCGCGGAGACCAGGTGCCCGAGCGTGTCCACCGCGGTCCACCGCGGAAAGACCTGGATGTCTTCCTCGCTCGCGGACTTCAGGGTCTTGAGGACCGCGGCGTGGTCCTCGCGTTCCTCGCCCAGGACCTGCGCGGACAGGGACCGGACCTCCGCGAGGGCGGCCTGGTGTTCCGCGCGCAACCCCACCACCCGCCCGGCGAACCGCCCCACCCCAAGGACCGCGAACACCAGCAGGGCCGCCGCGAACAGGCGGAACCGTTCGCGGAACAGGCTGTAGGCCCCTTCCCGCTGGAACTCCCCGGTCAGGAGGTTCAGGCTCCCCGGACCCCCGCCCGAGGCCGCCCCGAGGGCCAGGGCCACGACGCGGGCCGCCGCCGGATGCAGCCCCGGGCACTCGTCCCCTCCCGGAAGCCCCAGGCGCGCGGGGTCCAGGACCTCGCACGGGACCCCGAGCACCTCCCCGAGCGGTCCCCGGAGCGCCTCGCAGTCCGCCCCGGTCACGAGGACCGACCCCACCGAGACCCCGGCCTCCGAGGCCCCGGCCGCGGTCACGAGGACCTCGCGCATCAGGGCCGGAGAGACCTCGCCGTCTTGCAGGATCGGCTCTCCGAGCGCCACGACCCGCACCATCTCGACCCGGTTGCCCCGGGCCACCACGAACTCCGCCTGGCCCTCCCCGGTGCGGATCAGCATCACCGGGGCCCCGTCGTCCCGGGGCCCGAGGTAGGGCAGCAGCGAGGCGAGGCACACACCGTCCACCCCGACGTGCGCGGGTTCCACGCCGCTCGACCGGACTCCCGACAGCCACTCCCGGAACGCGCCCTTCGGGACCGCGACCGCCAGGACCTCGGTGCGTCCCGCCTCGGTCCCCAGGCGCTCGAACGCGCAGTGGATCTCGTCGGGCTGCACCGGGATCTGCCCGATCATCTGGAACGGCAAGGTCGCGGCGATGCGGCGTTCGTCCTTGAAGGGGAAGGCGAGCCGCCTCACGAAGGCGTGGACCCCCGGGAACGCGAACGCGACCGAGTCCGTGGGCTGG
This sequence comes from Anaeromyxobacter dehalogenans, assembly GCA_020722625.1. Lineage (GTDB taxonomy): Bacteria > Myxococcota_A > UBA9042 > DTJE01 > DTJE01 > DYKK01. The sequence continues at coordinate 9,994 of DYKK01000030.1, read as the reverse complement.
AGCGGCTCCCCGAGCGCGACCCGGAGGCGTTGTGCAACCCGCGCCATCCCGGGACCGGCCGGGTCCGGGACCGCGGAGACGGTCGGCGGCGATTCGTCGCCCTCTTCCGCCGGGGTTCGATCCCGGGAAGGCCTCGCGGGTTCGTCCGGGTCCGAGTCCATCGGGACCGACACGACCGTCTTCAGTTCGAACCGCCTCAGTCGCGTCTCGACCACCGCGGCCCTCAGCACGCCCCCCTCGATTTCGACCCCGATCACCCGATGTCCCATGCCGTCACCTGCCGGCCCCGCCGGTCGCGGGGCCTTCGCTCGCGCCACCCCGGTACACCCGGGTCGCGTCGAACCCGGTTTCTCTCCAGTATAGATAGTTCAACGAAGAAGAATCAATGACCGCCTCGATCTGGTGGCCCGACTCGCCGGCCCAGCCCCGGGCCGTGACGCGCAGGACCTTCGTGCGCGTCCCCACCAGGGCTCGCAGGGTCGTCGGGTTCACCTGGACGGCCTGGTTCAACGGCTCGGGCAGGCGGCTGAAGAACGCGATGAAGTCGTTCTCGCTCGTGAAGGGCGGCGTGAACAGGGCCCGCTTGATGGTGCGGCAGACCTCGAGCAGCCCCAGGGCCATGTCCATCGGGGCCATCTGGCCCGGCGCCCCGACCCCACACACCACGAGCGGGTCCGCGTTCAGGAGGTTGTCGCACACGACGGACTTGATGAGCGGGAGTTCCGCCTCGTTCACGTTGAGTTTCTCGGTCGGATACACGGTGAACTGGCGGCCGAAGCGGCAGTACAGGTCGTCGCTCATCCCTTCCACCAGCCGCACCTCCTCGACCGAGTCCATCTTCGCGTTGCGGGCGCGGTAGCCGTACTTCGCATAGTCCACGTTCTCGCCCGCGCCCGCGGCCTGGACGAAGTTCCCGTTCGAATCAATGTCGGAGCGCTCGTCGTCCGGGTCGGTCCAGTCCATGATGTTCAGGATCAGTTCCACCGCCTTCCGGTCGTCCCGGCCTCCCGAATCCTCGTCCACCTGCCCGCGCAGCAGCGCGTAGAGTTTCGTGAACGTGGCCCGGCGGTCCTGGGCCGTCAGCGAGGCGTTCAGGTTGACGCGCGAGTCCTCGGGAACCACCTCGCACGCGAATCCGCCCTCCTCGACCCCGATCCCCTCGGACCCCTTCAGGTTCATGATCTCCAGTCCCATGAAGTTCAGGGTCGAGGACGAGAAGATCTCGGCGAACTTGCAGGCGTACCGCCACAACTCGAAGTTCCCCCGGGCGAGCCCCGGCACCCCGCCCCCGAACGCGCTCACCGCCTGGTCCACGAACTTCTGCGACGTGATGACGAGCCGGGCGATCTCCATGGCCGAGCGCGCGTGGAAGTACGCCTGGACCCGTCGTTCGAGGTTCGAGGCCACCTGGATGTCCACGCGCGTCCGGTACGAGAACTCGGTCGAGAAGGCCGCGAGGATCGCGACCCCGGTCAGCACGACCACGAGGGCGACTCCGCGATGTTCCTTCAACGGTTCCATGGTCCCCACTAGAAATTCAACGGGGCCTGCAAGTGGACCCTCGACTGCGTCTCGTACGCGAACTCCGTCCCGTCCACGTCTTCCAGGACCAGCCGAAAATAGACCCTCGACGGCAGCCGGAACTCCTCGAGCATCTGGTCCTGGGCGGCCTTCATCAGTTTCGCGCCGACCGGCGCGACCTGCGGGGCGACCTCCCCGCCCAGGCCGGATTTCATGGCGTCCTCCATCTCGGCCTTCCACTCGTCGCGCCACTCCTCGGCCTTTTCATCCCAGTACTGCACCCGGAACTCCCGCACACCCGATACCAGGACCTCGCCGGCGCCCCCGCGTTCGGGCTCGGTGTCGGGCGGGGACTTCTCGCGCCGGATCAGGGCGTACCCGCGCCCGTCCGGGTCCCGCTCCAGGCGGTACTCGACCACGCCCTGGTCCGACTCGCGCGCCCCGCGCCGGCGGCGCTCGTGCCCGAGATACGTGAACAGAAGCGATTCCCGCGACCCCACGAACAGCGTGGTCGCGGCCGGCTCCTTCCGGTCCACGTGGTTCGACAGGTAGGCCATCGAGACGTCGCGGGTCAGGTGGTGCAGCGCCACCTGGGCCGCGTGGTTCAGGTCCTCGATGCGCGAGATCGTCTGCCTCGCGCGGAAGGTCAGGCTCATGGCCTGGTACATCAGGGTCGAGACGAGCGCGAGGAGGCCCACGGCGACCAGGACCTCGAGCAGCGTGAACCCTCGCTGGGACCGCCTCATCGCCCCGTCCCCCCGCCGGTGCGCCCCCCACCGCCCGAGGGCGCGGTCGTCGGGACCGGTCCCGCTTCCTGGGCGGCGTCCAGGACCTCGCGCGCCCGCTCGGCCTCGCGGAGGGCCTGGACCTCTTCCTCGGGCAGCGACACCACGAAGGTCTCGACCTGGAACACGCGCTGTCCCCGCGGTCCGTCCCGCCACGCCAGGCGCACGGTCAGTTTGCGGGTCTGCCGGGCGACCTGGTCAATGATGGTCGGGAGGTACTGGACCAGGGCCGTCATCCCCATCAGGATCCCGCCGAGGTTCACGTTGCACAGGCGGATCAGGTCGTCGCCGTCCGGGCCGAACAGGGGCGCGAGGACCGCGAGTTGCGACAGGTCCGGCTGGCCCGCGGCGGGGGCGTTCGCCGGCGAGGAAGGGGGTGGGGTCTGCGCCGGGACCCGGTCGCCCGCCCCACCGTCCGGACCCCCGCCCAGGAACTGCTCGATCCCGCCCGCCACCAGTTGCTGGACGGTGTCGGGTTCCAGTTTCATCTGGTGGAGGTCGAACCGGCAATCGAAGGTGTCCGAGAAATCCGAGGGGAGTTCGCACGGGCGGTCCTCGAGGTCGTTCGCCGGGAACCCCTGCCGCACGTAGTAGGCGTGGATGTCGTTGACCACGCCCTCCATCAGGTAGGCCGCGGTCGTCATGCGCGTGACCCGCGCGACCTGCGAGATCGCGACCGAGTTGGAATACGAGATCGCGGACAAAGCCAGGGCCAGGATCATGAGGGCGATCAGGACCTCGAGGAGGGTAAACCCCGCCATGGGGAGGCCGCGGGGACGCCGCGGCCCGGCCGCGGACCGGAGGCCGCGGCTCCAGGTTCGCGGCTGAAGGATTCCGTCGCGAGGCGCGCGGGTCATCGCCCCTCCATCGCGAGGCGAGGGTCCAGTTCCTCGGCGTAAACGACCCCGATCCCCTTCAGGGGGACCGTCTCGACCGTGTAGGTCTCCTCGCCCTTCCTGAGGTAGATCAGCGCCTTCTCCGCGTATCCGTCCGGGAAAAAGAAGACCTCGGCCTCCCCCTCCTCGACCGGCTCGTCGTGGTGGGAGGTCATCACCGCGCCGAACGAGATCCCTTCGGGCAGGACCTGCCTCGTCAGGAGGTTCTCCTTCGGGCGGATGCGCCGCCTCGGGGTCGCCCCGTCCGCCTCGGCGCCTTCCGCGAGCGCGGGGTTCTCCGGGCTCGGGCCTTCGCCCCCGCCCTCGACCGGGACCGCCCGGCCGCCCGTTCCGAATTGGCGCTCCTCTTCGGACGGCAGGAGGGCCGCCCCGCACGCCTCCTCGACGGGTTCCCCCCAAAACGACCGCCCCTCGAGGTCCACGACCAGCCGGTAGGGGCGGTTGTTCAGCACCGACAGGTCGTACAGGTAGCGGACCGCGGCCGCCACGCGCGCCGCGGACGTGCTGAGGCTCGCCTTGCGGACGCTTCCGACCCCGGCCACGACCGCCACGCCGCCCACCAGGACGATGGCGATCACGGCCATCAGTTCGAGGAGCGTGTACCCGCGGTCATTCATTGCAGAGGTCGTCCTCGGACCCCTCGCGCCGGTCCGGGCCCTTGGAGCACAGGTCGTAGGCCCCTCCCCCCTGCGCCGAGGGGTAGTTGTAGAGGAACGGCTGCCCCCAGGGGTCCTTCAACTGCTTCTCCTTGAGCGGCGCCCCCGGTCCCTCCGCCAGGACCGACAGCGAGGTCGGGTAGTCCGAGTCGGCCGCGTAGATGTCGAGCGCCTGCGAGATGTTGCGGATCTGGGCCTTGCAGGCGTCCACCTTGGCCTTGTTCAGGTAGCCCACGACCCCGACCCCGATCGCGGTCGCCACGATCCCGATGATCGCGATCACGACCATGATCTCGAGCAGGGTCATGCCCCTCGCGGCCTGGACCGCCGCGCGCCTCGCCAAGAGTCCCTTCAGGAACCTCTTCATGATCAACCTCCTCGGTGACGATGATTCCCTTCGTTCATTGCCCGGCGATGACCTCGTTCATCTGGAGCATCGGCATGAGGATCGCGAAGACGAGGAAGGTCACCATCATCCCCATCCCCACGATCATCACCGGCTCCAGGATGGCCGTGAGCGTGGTCACACGGTTGTCCACCTCCGCGTCGTAGGCATCGGCGACGTTGCGAAGCATCTCCTCCAGTTGCCCGGTCTGCTCCCCGATCGCGATCATGTGGGTCATCATCGCGGGGAACTGCCCGCTCCGCTGGAGCGGCCCCGCCAGGCTCTCGCCCTCCCGCACCGCGACCTTCGCGTCCTCGATGGCCGCGGCCAGGACGACGTTGTTCACGATCGTCTTCACGATGTCGAGCGCGGTCAGGACCGCGACCCCCGACGACAGCAACGTCGAGAGGGTCCGCGCGAACCGGGCCACGGACACAAGCCGGATCACGGGGCCGAAGATGGGCAGTCTCAGCCGCCGCGAGTCGTACCACTCCCGCCCCTTCTCGGTCCGGATCCAGCGCCGGAACCAGACCACCCCGGCCGCCGCCAGCGGGATCACCACGAACCACGTCTTCGCGAAGGTACGACTGACGAAGATCAGAATTTGAGTCACGAGCGGGAGCCGCGTCCCCATGTCTTCGAACATCTCGGTGACGCGCGGGATCACGAAGAGCATCATGATCGAGACGATCACGACGGCCACGCAGACCATCAGGACCGGGTAGATCAGGGCCGCGGTCAGTCTGGACTTCAGGCGGACCGACGACTCGAGGAAGTCCGCGAGCCGCGCGAGCACGATGTCCAGGGTGCCGGACGCCTCGCCCACCCGGACCATGTTCACGTACAGGTCCGGAAAGGCGGACGGGTGTTCCTTCAGCGCATCCGCCAGGGAGGCCCCCTCGCGAACCTTCTCGCGGACCGTCCCCACGATGACCCGCAGGCGCGGGCTTTCCTGCTGCGCGATCAGGGCGGCCAGGGCCTCGGACATCGGGACCCCGGCCTTCAGCAGCGTCCCGAACTGCCGCGTCAGGACCGCCACGTCCGAGGGCTTGACCCGCTCGAACAACCCCTTGAGGTTCACCTCGCGCGCGAGGAGCCCCCCCCGGGCCGGCGCGGCCCCGGGCGACTTCGCGACGCCCGGGCGCGCCTCGGCGAACTGGGTCAGATAGACGCCCGTCTGGAGCAACCGGGCCCGCAACTCCGCGGGTCCGTCCACCTCGAGGACCCCGGAGGCCGCCCGGCCCTTCGCGGTGAATCCTTTGTATTCAAACAGAGGCATGGCCCCTCATCCACCGGCCTCCTCGACGTCTCCCTGCGTCACGCGCATCACCTCCTCGGCCGTGGTGATCCCGCGGCGCACCTTCACCACCCCGTCCTGGCGCAGGGTCTTCATCCCCAGTTGCACGGCCCTCTTCTTGATGATGTTGGACTCGGCCCGGGCCATGACGAGGTCGCGGATCGTGTCGTTCACGACGAGCATCTCGTAGATCGCCTGCCGCCCCGCGTATCCGGTGTTCAGGCACGCCGGGCACCCCGGCCCCGCCCGATAGAAGGTGTCGCCCGGCCCAACGCGCTCGAGCCCGAGGCTGTGCAACTCCGTGGGCGAGGGCGTGTACGGAACCCGGCACTCCCGGCACACCACGCGCACCAGGCGCTGGGCGATCATCGCAAGCACGGACGACGCGATCAGGAACGGCTCCACCCCCATGTCAACCAGCCGCGTGAAGGCCGAGGCCGCGTCGTTCGTGTGCAGGGTCGAGAACACGAGGTGCCCGGTCAGCGAGGCCTGCACCGCGATCTCCGCCGTCTCGAGGTCGCGGATCTCCCCGATCAGGATCACGTCCGGGTCCTGGCGAAGGATCGAACGCAGGCCGCTTGCAAACGTGAAGTCAATCTTCGGGTTGACCTGCATCTGGCCGATCCCGGTGATCTGGTACTCGACGGGGTCCTCGATGGTCAGGATGTTCTTGTCCGGCGTGTTGATGCGCGACAGCGCCGCGTACAGGGTCGTCGTCTTGCCGGACCCGGTCGGGCCGGTCACGAGGATGATCCCGTGCGGCCGGGTGATCAGGTCCTCCATCACGTCGAGCATGTCGCCCGTCAACCCGAGTTCCGGCAGTTGCAGCAGGGTCGCGCTGCGGTCCAGGATTCGCAGGACCAGCCGCTCCCCGAAGGTCGTCGGCACGGTCGAGAGGCGGACGTCGATCTCCTTGCCCGCCACGACGCGGCGGATGCGCCCGTCCTGGGGGAGGCGCTTCTCGGCGATGTTGAGGTTCCCCATGATCTTGACGCGGCTCGCGATGGACGCCTGGAAGCGCTTCGGGGGCCGCAGGACCTCCCGCAGGATCCCGTCCTTGCGGAAGCGCACGGACAGGGTCTTCTCGAACGGTTCGATGTGGATGTCCGAGACCCGCTCCTTGACGGCCTGGGCCAGGATCGAGTTCACGAGGCGGATGATGGGGGCCTCGTCGGTCATGTCGAGGAGGTCCCTGGTGCTCTCCTCGATCTCGCGCGACAGCCCCTCCAGGTCCTCCTCGTCCGAGAAGACCTCCCCGGCCGTGGCCTCCATCCCGGTCATCTTGTCGTAGGCCCGGTTGATCCCCTCGAAGACCGTGTCCCGGGGCGCGAGGACCGGCTTCACGCGGGCCTTGAGCAGCACGCGCAGGTCGTCGAGGGCGGTAAAGTTCAGGGGGTTGGCGAGGGCGACGACCACCGTGTCCCCGTCCCGCCTCAGGGGGAGCGCGTACGTCTGCTTGGCGTACGTGATGGGGAGGCCCCGCAGCAGGTCCAGGTCCACCTCGTCCACCGGGAGCGTCTCGACCACCTCAAGCCCGAGGATCGCCCCCAGGGCCGCGAGGAGCCGCTTTTCGTCCACGAGGCCCAGGTTCAGCAGGGCGTCCACGAGACCCATCTCGGGGCGGCCCTCGCGCGCCTCCATGGCCCGCCGGATCGCGGCCTCGTCCACCAGGGCGTGCTCGACGAGCAGTCGCTTCACGAACCCGTCCGAGCCGGACGGCGCTTCACCGGTCTGGAGCATCTCTCACTCCTCCACCGGACCCGGGGGGGGCGCCGGTTCGGGGGCCGCCCCTTCGCCCGTGCCCGCGCCGCCGGCACCCGGAGCCCCCGCTCCGAACGGGTCGAAGTCCAGGTCGTGCGTCTCGGGCGGTCCGACGATGTCCACGTCCTCGAAGCGCGTCCGCTCGAGCATCTCGCGGTCCTTGCGCACCCGTTCCAGGGTCCGTCGGACGTCCTCCAGGATCCCGGTCTTCTTCCGGTAGTCGATCCCGCCTTCGTACTCGCGCTTCTTCGTGGCCATGTATTCCGCAAACTCCTGCATCTCCTCCATCTTGCGCGCGTGGATGCGGGCGAGGTCGGACGGGTCCTCGATGATGTAGGGCGTGATCACCATCAGGAGGTTGCGCTTCTCGACGCGCTTCGCGGACTTGCGGAACAGGATGCCCAGGACCGGGATGTCCCCGAGGATGGGCACCTTGTCCACCCCCGTGACCTCGATGTCGCGCATCAGGCCGCCGATGACCACGGGCTGCTGGTCGCGGACCACCACCGTGTTCGTGACCTTGCGCTTGCTGGTCGTGGGCCCGAGCGTGGGGTCGAGGGCCTCCACGTCGTCAATGGACTGCTGGATCTTCAGGCGGACGAAGTTGCTCTCGCTGATTTGAGGCGTGATCTTCAGGGTCAGGTCCACGTCAATCCGCTGGACGTAGGCGCCGTACCCGCCGTATCCCCCGAGGTACCCGAGGTACCCGAGCGACCCGAGCGACCCGAGCGTGCCGAGTCCCGACGTGGTGGTGGGGTGGGTCGTCCCGCCAAGGGTCCCTCCGTACGAACCGAGCAGGCTCGTCAGGGACCCGAGCCCCCCGAGCGACGACGCCTGGTAGGGGATCTGCTTGCCGACCACGATCTCCGCCTCCTCGTTGTCCATGGTCAGGATGTGCGGCGTGGACAGGACGTTGACGTCCGAGTTCGACTGGATCGCCTGGATCAGGAAGCCGTAAGACGGGATCGCGAGGGCCCCGGAGGTCGTGGCCGACCCGGTCGTCCCGGTGGACACGTCCACGAGCGGCCCCTGCAGCCCGACCGCGAGCCCCCCCTTTCCAAGTTGCTGCATGTCGAAGGACGAGATGCCGAGCCCCCCCATGCCGAACAGGAACGGGACCTCGTTGCCCCCGATGTTGAAGGTCATGCCCCCGCTGCCGGAGATCCCGACCTTCCGGTCCTTGTTGGACGAGATCTCCATGATCACGGCCTCGACATAGACCTGTTTGCGGCGCACGTCGAGTTGCTGGATCACGCGCTTGATGGCCAGGTAGTCCTTGAGCGTGCTCTCGATGACCAGGGAGTTCGTGGGCTTGTGGGCCGTGACCTTGACCTCGCCCTCGAACAGGGCCGCCGGGGCCTGGGCACCTCCGCCCCCGGCCGCCTTGCCCTTCTTGGCCCCCGCGGCGCCCCGGGCGCCCGAGGCCAGGGCGGACAGGGTGGAGGCGACGTCCTCCGCCGCGGCGTTCTCGAGGTAGTAGATGTGGATCTGGCCCTCGCCCTCGATGGGGACGTCCACGCGCCGCAGCAGGCGGTCAATCTTGACGTAGGCCGCCGGGGTGGCCACGAGGATCAGGGAGTTCGTCCGCTCGTCCGCGATCACCTTGGACACCGTGGCCAGGCCCTCTTCGGGGATCGGGCCCGCCGCGGCCGGTTGCGGGGGGGCGGGACGTCCCGGCTGCGGGCGGCCCGCGGGCGCAGGCTTCGTGCCCTTGTCCCCAAACAGGGCGGTCACGAGGTTCGCCATCTCCGCGGCCGAGGCGTACTGGACGGGGCGGACCCAGATCTTCTCGCGCCCCGTGGGGATGTCGAGTTCCCTCACGAAATCGAGCATCCGGGACACGCTCGACCCCAGGTCCGTCAGGATCAGGCTGTTCCCCGGGGCGTAACTCGTCACGTCTCCGGCGGCGGATTTGAACTTGTTGAGAATCGGTTCGATGTCCTTGACGTCAATATTTTCCAGTCGAACAATTCTCGTGACCAGGCGGTCCTCCGCCGGGACCGACTGCCTCGGCCCGTACAGGGGGAGGGGCAACTGTTTGGCCTTGGCCGTCTCGACCACTTCCCAGAAGGCCCCGCGCGGGACGATGGTCAGCCCGTTGATGTCGAGGGCGGACAGAAACGCCTTGTACGCCTCATAGACGGTGACGGGCGTCGTGGACAGGATCGTCACCGTCTTGCCGGCCTTGAGGTTTGCGGCCAGCAGGAAGTTCCGCTGCGTGATGCAGGCCATGAACTTGACTACGTCGTGCAGCGGGGCCTCCTCGAAGTCCACGCTGATCCGGGCGTTCAGGGGAAGCGGGACGCACCGCACGTCCTTCTCGAAGTTCGTCTTGAACGAGACGACGTCCTCGACCCCCTCGGGGACGCCACCGGACTTCTCTTCGGACGGAGGCGAGACCGAGGCCTGGCCGGGAGGGGTCGGGGCCTTCCGGCCCGGCACCTTCGGCGGGGCGCTCCCCGCCGGACCCTTCGGGATCACCGCGGGGGCCCCGCCCGGTCGTTCGGGAGACTCGGGGGCCTTGCGCTTCGTGACCGGGGCCCCGGGCGGAGCGGGCGGCCCCGCGGGCGGCGTGGCGGCAGGGGGCCTGGGCGCCGGCACCGGAGTCTGGGCCGGTACGGCCGCTTCGGACACGATCCACAGGGCCAGCACGGTCAGGACGCCCCACCACCGGCCGGAATCCACGCGACCGC
>DYKK01000385.1 GCA_020722625.1 Anaeromyxobacter dehalogenans | reverse complement strand
CCAGCGCGAAGCGCTGGGGAGGCTGTGCCTGTGGCACAGCCGATAGATGGGGGGGCGGGGGCTCGCGTCTCCAGTGGAACCTTGAAGAGGCCTGGTCGCGACCCTGGTGAGTTTCTCAGCGGCCTCGACAACGTCGGTCGCGGGGGTCCCAGGCGATCCAGCCTGGCCGGACCGTCACGCCGGGGGCGAGGTCGAACGGGAACTCGACGGGAGACGCAATCGTGGCCGGTCCGATGGCATCCGCACCATAGAAATCGCGGAGTTTCCGGATTCCGGAGGCCTCGCGCTCGTCCGGGCGCGAGGTCCACTTGCACTCGATCGGATACAGCCGCCCATCCATCTCGACGAGCAGGTCCACCTCGTGGCCCGAGCGGTCCTGCCAGTACCACAGGCCCGCGGACGGGTGCATCCAGTCGCGCCATCGGAGGAACTGGCCGATCACGTGGCTCTCCCAGAAGAACCCCGCGTGGGGACTGGTCCACAAGGCATCCGGCGTTTCGAAGCCCGCCAGAAACGCCGCGAGGCCGGTGTCGGTGAAATAGAGCTTCGGCGACTTCACCAGGCGCTTGCCCAGCGAACGATGGTAGGGTTCGAGAAGCAGGACCTGGTTGCTCGCCACGAGGACCGACAGCCACGACCGCGAGGTGGTCGGCGAGACCCCCACGTCCCGGGCGATGTCCGACAGGTTGAGGATCCGGCCGCAGCGAACGGCGCAGGCGCGCAGGAAGCGCTGAAAATCGCGCAGGCTCCCGATGTTCAGGACATTGCGCACGTCCCGTTCGAGGTAGGTCGCGACGTAGCCCTGGTACCAGCGATCCCGGTCCGGACGCGCGTCGGGGTCGGACCACAGGCCGGGCCAGGAGCCCCTCCACACAAAGTCCCTCCACTCGTCCGGGGCCGGGGTGCGACCGGACGACCACTCGCCTCCGGACAGGCCGAGCAGGGGAACCACGGCGGCCCTCCCGGCGAGGCTGTCGGAGAGGCGCTGCATCAGCGGAAAACTCTGGGACCCTGTCAGCGCGAACAGGCCGCGTCGCCCCCGGTCGCGGTCCACGACGCCCTTCAGGTGGCGGAACAGGGCGGGCGCGTACTGGACCTCGTCCACCACCACGGGAGGAGGGTGCCGCGCCAGGAACTCGTCGGGTCGGGTCTCGGCCATCTCGGCCAGGGCCGGCCAGTCGAGGGACACGAAGCGATACGCCGGAAACGTCCGCTCGAGGAGCGTGGTCTTGCCCGCCTGGCGCGGCCCGACCACGACCAGGACGGGGAACGACCGCGCCGACGCGGTCAGGACGCCGGAGACCTGTCGTTCAAACCACATCGTGGCAATTTTCAAGTGGCGAAAACAAATTGTCAAACGCGAGCAACAAGGCTCAAGGCGTCGGCTCGTCCACGAGCGAAGTTGCAGGCGTGGGCAATCCGGGTCCCGGCGACTCGCTGAAACGACGAACCAGGACGACCCTAATCCACCGTCAGATTTCACAAACCATTGAACCTATTGGCTTTGACGCGGATCCTCCTTCGCCACCATCTGACGGCAGCGGGCTTGCCACTTCAATCCGCAATCCGAAATCCGCAATCCTGATTCGCCGCCGTTCGAGGCGGCGAATCAGGGGACGAGCCCGCGATTGACCCGCCGAGCGCCCGGTGCTATCTACACGACGTGTCCGACGGGAGGAGGACGATGAGGAACCGCCTGTGCGCGATTGTCGCCCTGGCGTTCGTCCTGGCCGCGTGCGGGGGCCGGCCCGGACCCGGAAACTTCGCAAAGTTCACGGCGAACGAGAACGGCGTCCGCCTGCTCGAGCGCTACATCCAGGACACGTCCAACCCCGACGACGCCCGGGTCGAGGCCGTCGTGACCCTGGTGCAGGGCGGCTGGGCCCTGGGCCTGCGCAAGGCGCTGGACGGCTGCCCGGACCGCGAGGACCTGGCCGCGAAGTCCGCCGGCGCCCTGATCCGGCGGCTGCCGGACCTCGCGGGGACGCCGGACGTCCTGGCCGCGACGCGGGACGGGGCCTTCATCGCGCTGTCGCTCGCCCCGGCGGCCGATCGGGGGCCGCTCCAGAAGCGGCTCGCGGACTGGGCGTTCGCGGGCCTCGGGCCCGAGTCGTCGGCCGAGGAGGTCAAGAAGGCCGTGGAATCGCGGGTCCTCGTGGCCCAGATCGCGGACCTGGGGCCTTTCGGGGCCGACGGGGCCACCTGGATCATCCGGCACGGCTTCGCGGTCGAGAAACTCTCGCAGTACCTGCTGTCCCTGAAGGACCCCGAGGTCGAGGCAAAGATGCTGGCCGCCTTCAAGGTCCTCCATGCGACCCCCGACATCGCGATCCCCTATGATCACGTCGAGGCGATCGGGAAGGTCCGCAGTACGGAGGCGGTCGAGTACCTCCTGGACCTCGCCCAGGACGACCGGCAGGACCCCGACATCCGCTCGCTGGCCTTCAACCAGGCCGCCGAGGCCCTGGACCGCCCGGAGGGCCTGCGCGGCGACCGCGAACCGATCCTGGCCCGACTCCGCAAGATGCTCGCGCGAAACGACCCGGACGACCGGTGGGCCGCGGCGCGCTACGTCGTGCGCCTCGAGGGCATCGCCGCCCTGGATGGTGTCCTGGCCGCGCTCAAGGACGACGGCGTCTATCCCCGCGCCCTCGAGGACCCGCGCAAGACGCTCGTGGACTTCTGCAAGGGGGTGATCCTGCGCGGCCGTTCCCTGCAGGCGGGAGGGCCGGGGGAGGGGGGGC
>DYKK01000029.1:9377-18299 GCA_020722625.1 Anaeromyxobacter dehalogenans | reverse complement strand
GGGGCCGCGACAAATCAGGGTGTTCCGTCGTTTTTCCGAGATCGGGATGGTGGATCGTGGGCGGACCGCCCCGAGTTGACCTTTTCGGTTGACACACCGGGAACCCCTGCCGTAGCATCCGCCCGGCTTTCGCGGGGCGGGTCATGATCGAGGTCCGGATTCACGGGCGCGGCGGTCAGGGCGCGGTGACGAGCGCCGAGATGCTGGCCCACGCGACCATCGAGGAGGGGCGCTACGCCCAGGCAATCCCGAGTTTCGGCCCGGAGCGGCGCGGGGCCCCGGTCGCGGCCTTTGCGCGGATGGACGACGAGCCGATCCGGCTGCGCACGAACATCTACCGGCCGGACTACGTGCTGGTCCTGGACCCCTCGCTCCTGGGGCTGCCCGCGGTCCCGGCCGGCCTGAAACCCGGCGGGATGATCCTCGCGAACACCTCGGCGGGCGAGGCCGAGGCGCGGGAGGTCCTGCAGGGATACCGGGGGAGGCTCGCGCTCGTGGACGCCACGGCGATTGCGTACCGCGTCCTGAAACTCCCCATCACGAACACGGCGATGCTCGGGGCCCTGGTCCGCGCGACCGGCACGCCGCGCATCGAGTCGTTCATCGAGCCCCTGCGCGAACGGTTCGGCCGGGTCGCGGACCGCAACATCGAGGCGTTGAAGGCGGCGTATGAAGAAACCAGCATCTTTGAAGGATCGGGCGACCCCCTTCCGGCAGGCGCATGAACTCGGCTGGCGGGACTTCGAGCCCGGCTTCGTGCTGACCGAGGTCGCGTCCTCGAGGCACTACCACACCGGGGACTGGCGCTCGAAGCGGCCCGTGTGGGACACCTCGCGGTGCATCCAGTGCGGGGTCTGCTGGATCTACTGCCCGGACGCAGCGGTGCGGCGGAGGCCCGACGGGTTCTTCGAGGCCGACTACGACTACTGCAAGGGCTGCGGGATCTGCGCCCGGGAGTGCGTCACCCAGTGCATCGAGATGAAGGACGAGCGATGAAATCGGCCATCCCGAAGACGGTTGTCGTTCCCCCGGGCCACCGCCGGGTCGGCATGGAGGACTCGCACGCGGCGGCCCTCGCGGTCCGGCAGTGCAACGTGGACGTGGTCGCGGCCTACCCGATCACCCCGCAGACGCACATCGTCGAGAAACTGGCCGAGATGGTCGCGAACGGGGAACTGGACGCGGAATTCGTCCCGGTCGAGAGCGAGCACTCGGCCATGACCGTGTGCGTGGGGGCCGAGGCCGCGGGCGCCCGTACCTTCACGTGTACCTCCTCGCAGGGCCTGATCCTGATGAGCGAGGTCGTCTATATCACAAGCGCCATGCGCCTGCCGTGCGTCATGGTCCTCGCGAACCGCTCGCTGTCCGGGCCCCTGTCCATCTGGTGCGACCACTCGGACGTGATGAGCATCCGCGACTGCGGCTGGATCCAGACCTTCGCGGAGAACGGTCAGGAGGTCTATGACCTCGTGTTTCACGCGTACCGGGTCGCGGAGATGGCGGACGTCCAAACCCCGGTGATCCTGAACGTGGACGGCTTCTACCTGACCCACGTGGTCGAGTCCCTGTTGGTCGCGGACCAGGAGGTGGTGGACCGCTACCTCCCGCCGTACCGCCCCCGTCATTCCCTGCACCCGGACCGTCCGGTGACCATGGGCGCGTACGGCGTTCCGGACCTCTTCACCGAGACGAAGAAGGCCCAGGACGAGGCCCTTCGCGCGACCTATCCGCACATCGTGCGGGCATGGCAGGAGTGGGGCGACCTGACCGGCCGTCACTACCACCCGGTCGAGACGTACCGGACCGAAGGCGCGCGGGTGCTCCTGTTCACGATGGGGAGCATCGGGCAGACCGCGATGGTCGCGGTGGACACCCTGCGGGAACAGGGGCTGCCGGTCGGGCTCGTCAAGTTGCGGCTGTGGCGGCCGTTTCCGCACGAGGACCTGCGGCGGGCCGTGGCCGGGGCCGAGCACCTCCTGGTCCTGGACCGGGCCGTGTCGTTCGGCGGGCCGGGCGGACCCGTGGCGTCCGAGGTCCGGTCCGCGCTGTACGGGCAGGTGGACGCGCCCGTGGTCCACGACTTCATCGTTGGGCTTGCTGGACGCGACGTGGCCGTGCCGGACTTCGAGGCCATGGTCCGCGAGGTCCTGGCCCGCAAGACGGCGCCGCGCCACGAGGACTACGTGATCTACGGCGCGAGGGAGTGACGCGATGACGCACGACGAGGGCACGACGAGGTGGGGGAGCGCCAGCGGGTGGCCGTTGCCCCCCGGGCAGCCGCTCCCCACGAACCTGAATGTGTATGTGGCGAACCTCGTCCCCAAGGAAGAGTACTTCGCCCAGGGCCACCGGGCGTGCCAGGGGTGCGGGCTCGCGCTCGCGGTGCGGCTCGCGCTGAAGGCCGCGGGTCCCGACGTGATCGTCGCGACCGCGACCGGGTGCCTGGAGATCATCACGACCCCCCTTCCATACACGGCCTGGGGCGTGCCGTGGATCCACGTCGCCTTCGAGAACACGGCCGCGACCGCGTCCGGGATCGAGGCGGCCCTGAAGGTGCTCCGGCGCAAGGGGCGCATCCCCGACCGCAAGGTGCGCGTGCTCGCCTTCGCCGGGGACGGCGGGACCGCGGACATCGGGCTCCAGGCCCTGTCCGGGGCGCTCGAGCGCGGCCACGACCTGACGTACATCTGCCTGGACAACGAGGCGTACATGAACACCGGGGTCCAGCGCAGCGGGTCCACCCCCTTCGGGGCGAGCACGACCACGTCCCCGGCCGGAAAGAAGAGCATCGGCCAGCAGACGTGGAAGAAGCCGATGCCGGCCATCGCGGCCGCGCACAACATCCCGTACGTGGCCACGGCAAATCCGTCGTATCCGTATGATTTCATTCAGAAGGTCCGGCGCGCCCTGGACACGGAAGGGCCGGCGTACATCCACGCCTATTCCGCGTGCCCGACCGGGTGGCGCAGCGCCACGGACCTCTCGATTCACATCGGGAGGCTCGCGACCGAGACCGGGGTCTTCCCGCTGTACGAGGTGATTGAGGGGCGTCACGTCCTGAACTACGACCCGCCCACGTTGCAGCCGCTCCAGGAGTACACGCGGCTGCAACCGCGCTTCCGCCACCTGACCGACGACGACCTCGCGCGCATCGAGGCCCGGGTCCGGCGGGAGTACGACGCCCTGAAGCGGCGCGCGGAGCTCGACGCGAAGGAAGAAAAACGACTCAAGCGCGAGGCGGTTCGGGCGAGGCGCGCGCAGCGGGCGCAACGCACGGCCTCGGACCCGTGATGGGGGTCGGACGATGGAAGCCATGAACCCGACGACACCGTCTGGATGCCTGTGCGAGGACGTGGACCCGATCCTGGACCGGTACGGCCGTGACCAGGGTCTGCTCGTGTCCATCCTTCAGGACATCCAGGAGAAGTACCGCTACCTGCCGAAGGAGGCGCTCGAGCGCGTCAGCGCGGCCCTGGACGTCCCGATGGCGCAGGTCTATGCGGTCGCGACGTTCTTCAAGGCCTTCAGCCTGAAGCCGAGGGGACGCCACGTGGTCCAGGTCTGCATGGGGACCGCGTGCCACGTGCGCGGGGCCCCGCTGATCCGCGACAAGTTGGAGCGCGACCTGGGCGTGAAGAACGGCGAGACCGCGGCGGACCTGTCGGTCACGCTCGAAAGCGTCAACTGCGTGGGGGCGTGCGCGCTCGGTCCGGTGGTCGTGCTGGACGACGAGGTCCAGGGCCACGTCACGCTGACGAAGGTGGACGCCCTGGTGAAGAAGGTGAGGTCATGACAGGCACGAGCGGATGGGTCGCGGACGGGCGGACGGGGCCGACCGGGACCCCGTTGATCCGGTCCCCCAGGGACCTCGAGGAGGCGCGCAAGCGGTTCCTGGCGTCGTACCAGGCGGTCCAGAAGTACATTTCTGTGTGCGGCGGAACGGGGTGCCGGGGAGGGGGGTGCCTGGCCGTGGCCCAGGCGATCCGCGACGTGGTCCGCGAGGAGGGGCTGGAACAGACGCTCCCGGTCCGCCTGACCGGATGCCACGGCTTCTGCGAGCGCGGGCCGATTGTGGTGATTTATCCTCAAAAGATTTTCTATCAACAGGTCAAGCCGATCCACGCCCGCAAGATCGTCACGAGGTCCGCGGTCGCCGGGGAGGTCCTCGAGGATCTGCTCTACAAGGCACCCGACACCAAGGAGGCGATCCCCCACGAGGAGGACATCCCCTTCTACCGCAAGCAGATGCGCCTGGTCTTCGGCCGGAACGGGGCGATCGACCCCGAGAACATCGAGGACTACATCGCGCTCGGCGGGTATTCGGCGCTGGTCAAGGCCCTGTTTTCCATGCAGCCCGACGAGATCATCGAGGAAGTCAAGCGGTCGGGGCTGCGAGGACGCGGGGGCGGCGGGTTTCCGACCGGGCGCAAGTGGGCCTCGATGAAGAAGGCGCCTTCGCCGGACGGCCGGCGCTTCGTGATCTGCAACGCGGACGAGGGCGACCCCGGGGCGTTCATGGACCGGTCCCTCATCGAGGGCAACCCCCACAGCGTGATCGAGGGGATGATCATCGGGGCGTACGCGATGGGGGCCACGGCGGGGTACGTCTATATCCGCCGCGAGTATCCGCTCGCGCTTCAGACCCTGACGACGGCGCTGCGCCAGGCCCGCGAATACGGCTTTCTGGGGCAGGACATCCTCGGGAGCGGGTTCTCGTTCGACATCGGGATCAACCGGGGCGGCGGGGCCTTCGTGTGCGGCGAGTCCACGGCCCTGATGGCCTCGATGGAGGGCAAGGTCGGGGAGCCCCGCCCGAAGTACGTCCACACGGTCGAAAAGGGCCTGTGGGACCGGCCGACCTGCCTGAACAACGTGGAGACGTGGGCCAACGTGCCCCTGATCATCGCGCGCGGGGCGGACTGGTACGCGGGCATCGGGACCGACAAGAGCAAGGGGACCAAGATCTTCAGCCTCGTGGGCAAGGTGAACAACACCGGCCTGATCGAGGTCCCGATGGGGATCACCCTGCGCGAGGTCATCTTCGAGATCGGCGGCGGGATCCAGAAGGGGCGCCGGTTCAAGGCCGTCCAGACCGGCGGGCCGTCCGGGGGCGTGATCCCGGAGTCCCTGCTGGACCTCCCCGTGGACTTCGACCGCCTGACCGAGGTCGGCTCCATGATGGGGTCGGGCGGGATGATCGTCATGGACGACCGGACCTGCATGGTGGACGTGGCCCGGTACTTCCTGCAGTTCTTGACCGAGGAGTCGTGCGGCAAGTGCGTGCCGTGCCGGGAAGGCGTGCGGCGCGTGAAGGAGATCGTCGAGCGCATCTGCCGGGGCGAGGGCCGCATGAGCGACCTGCGCCTGATCGAGGAAATGGCCCCGGAGATCGCGGATGGGTCCCTGTGCGGGCTCGGGCAGTCCGCTCCCAACCCCGTGATCACGAGCATCCGCTACTTCCGCGAGGAGTGGGAGGCCCACGTCCGCGACCGCAAATGCCCGGCGGGCGTGTGCAAGGACCTCATCACGTACTCGATCGACCCCGTGAAGTGCACCGGCTGCATGGCCTGCGTCAAGCCGTGCCCCCAGCAGTGCATCACCGGCGAACGCAAGAAGCCGCATGTGCTGGATGCGAGCCGCTGCATCAAGTGCGGGGCCTGCTACGAGGTCTGCAAGTACGACGCGGTGCTCAGACAGTAGGAGCCTGACGTGGACGACGCGAAGACCATCACGATCACGATCAACGGGAAGCAGGTCCAGACGACCGAGGGGCGCTACCTCCTGGAGGTCTGCCGCGAGAACGGCGTGGACATCCCGACCCTGTGTCACCACGAGGCCGTCTCCCCGGCGGGGGCCTGCCGCCTGTGCGCGGTCGAGGTCGGGGATGGCAAGGGGCGGAGCCGCATCGTGGCGTCCTGCATCTACCCGTGCTGGGACGGGATGGTCGTCGAGACCGAGAGCCCGCGGGCGGTCGGAGTCAGACGCCTGGTCCTCGAGACCCTGCTCGCCCGCGCCCCCAAGGTCCCGGTGATCCGCGACCTCGCGCGGCGCTATGGGATCCGCCGCCCCCGATTCCCACTGGAGAACCACCAGTGCATCCTGTGCGGCCTCTGCGTGCGCGTCTGCTCCGAGGTGGTCGGGGTCCACGCCCTGTCCATGCAGGGCCGGGGGGCCGAGAAGGAGTGCGGCACCCCGTACCTGTCGGGCGAGAGCACGTGCATCGGGTGCGGGGCGTGCGTGTATGTCTGCCCCACCGAGTGCATCCACATGGAGGACCGCGACGGGGTCCGTACGATCTGGCACGAGGACGCCGGCGTCAAGACCTCGGTGCGGCAGTTCAAACTCAAATATTGTAAAGTCTGTGGTGCTCCCTTGGGCCCGGAATATCAGCTGGAATACATCCGCAAGAAAGTCGGTCTTCCCGAGGACTTCCACGACCTCTGCCCGGGCTGTCGCGCCACGGGCCGCCGTGTCGCCGCGACGACTTGACCCCCGAGACCCGCGGGGACGCGACCCCCCGGTCGCGCCGCCGCCTGCCGGGCCCGACGGGTGCTCGTGCGCGACGACGACCCATCGGAGATGTGGGAAAATCAAGCGTCACGGCGGGCGGCGCCATGGACGGTTCCCGCATCCACGTGGGCACCTCGGGCTGGTCGTACGACGACTGGTGCGGACGGTTCTATCCCGCGGGCGTGGAGGGGCCGGAACGGCTCGCGTACTACGCCGGGCGGTTCGATACGGTCGAGGTGAACGCCACCTTCTACCGGCTGCCGTGGAAGGGGATGATCACGGGCTGGAACCGGCGACTCCCGGACGGCTTCCACCTGGTCGTCAAGGGGTCGCGCCTGGTCACCCATCGAAAGCGACTGCTCGACGTGGACGCCGAACGCGACACGTTCCTGGAGAGGGTCTCGGCCCTCCAGACGTTGAAGGTGGTCCTGTGGCAACTCCCGCCGGGTCTGCACCGGGACGTGGAGCGCCTGGACCGGTTCCTGGGCGGGCTGCCCGACTGGGTCCGGCACGCCGTCGAGTTCCGGCATCCAAGTTGGTGGGACGACGAGGTCGCCGAGACCTTGCGGCGACACCGGGCCTGCTTCGTCGCCGTGAGCCACCCGAGGCTTCCGCCGGACGTGGTCCCGACCGCGGACTTCTTGTACCTGCGTTTTCACGGTCTGGGCCCGATGCTCTACCGCTGGGACTACTCGGGTACGGAGCTGGAGGCATGGGCGGAACGAGTTCGTCCTCACCTCGCGGGCCGCACCCTGTACGCCTTTTTCAACAACGACTACGACGCGAACGCCCCGAAGAACGCGCTTGCATTTCGCGAACTGCTCCTGGAGGCGGCCCATTGAGCCGGGGCGGGATGGGGGGAGGTAGTGTCAGTGTTCAGTGCCAGTGCCAGTGCCAGAGGCTGCTGAAAAACGGAAGACACGGAGAGCCCGCTGGATCCGCCGCGGCGCCCCGGCCCCGCGTCCGACGTGGTCCTGTCACTGACACTGACACTGAACCTGTCCACTGAACCTGCCCCCGGGGTCCGGGATCCCGGGCGCCGAGGACAGGGTCCGTGACAGGCGACAGTGACAGTGGCAGTGTCCGTGTCACGTTGGACGCGAGGAGCGGCGCATGACGGCAAGACCACAGCCGCCCCGACCGAGGTTGGCCGGGGTGATCGGGGGCTCCCGGGCGGACGAGGCGACCGCCCAGGTCGCGGAGCGCGTGGGCAGGGTCCTGGCCGAGGCCGGCTGCATCGTGGTGTGCGGCGGGCTCGGCGGGGTCATGGAGGCCGCGGCCCGAGGAGCCCGCGATGCCGGGGGCGACGTCATCGGGATCCTCCCCGGCGCTTCGACGCAGGACGCGAACCCCTTTGTGACCCACCCGGTCGCGACCGGCATGGGTCATGCCCGCAACGTCATCCTGGTCCACACCGCGGACTTCCTCGTGGCGGTGGGCGGCGAGGAGGGGACCCTGTCCGAGATCGCGCTCGGTCTGAAGGCGGGCAAGCCGGTGTTCGGGATCGGGACGTGGGACATCCAGGGCGTCCGACGCATCGCGGGTCCGGACGAACTCGCGGCGTGGCTGGAACACTAGCGCTCGATGACCAGGTCCGATCGCGGGCGGGAGGTCCTGGGCGGGGGAAGTTCGTCGGCGAAACCGAGGGGTAGGAGGGCCACGGGCCGGACACCGCGCGGAAGGTCGAGGACCTGCGCGACCGCCGCCTCGTGGAAGGCCCCGACCCAGACCCCGGACAGGCCCAGGTCCACGGCCTTGAGCCAGGCCAAGGTGCACGCGATTGTCGCGTCCTGCACCGCATAGAGTGCTTCCCCGCGCGCCCCGTACTTGACCGCGGACGTGGGTCCGTCCGCGCAGAAGACCAGGACCAGGGGGGCGTGGCCCACGCTGTCCTGGTTCAAGGCCGCGGCTTGCAGGCGGGCGCGCGTTCCAGGGTCCCGGACCACGACGACCCGGAAGGCCTGGAGGTGTCCGGCGCTCGGCCCGGTCTGGACCGCGGCCAGGATCGCGTCGAGCGCCGCTTCCGGCACAGGATCGGGCCTGAAGCGGCGGATGGAGCGTCGTTTTCCCAGCAGGTCGTCAAAGGCGTTCATCACGACTCCTTTCGCCTGGGGCCGTGGCCGCATGGGGGACCGTCCGCAGCGGGTCGTGCCCTGAAACCGCCTCCGTGTCGCCCAACCCCCGGCACGCGACCAGGAGGCAGGCGGTCACCCATCCCATCCGGACACGCACCCGCCGGGCCTCCCCCTTCGTCGCCTAGAATCATACAACTGTTGGCTTACCCACCCCCGCCGACCGGCCCGAGAGGCGCCGTTCCGGGCGGCGCAGGTCCCAGGGCGCGAACCGGAGTTCGCGCAGCCGCCGCGAACCGGAGTTCGCGGCCCCAGCATCGTTGGGGTTGGTCGTTGCGCG
>DYKK01000029.1:0-9277 GCA_020722625.1 Anaeromyxobacter dehalogenans | reverse complement strand
ATTGATAAGAGTGGAAAATACGTTTGGGAGCCGACAGAACAAAGCCAGCCCCTGCGGCTCAATCTGCCAAACGCTTACAGCCGCGCGTGGTCGGGCGCAGTCGCAAGAAACGGGGTTCATGGGTAGCCTCCATCGCGCGGCATCCCACAAGTGGCGTATCGGAGACGTGACGAGCGAGTTCCTCCCAGCGGCCGCCCTCGAGGACGACGCCTTGGGAATTCGAATCCACGTTGTCAACCCGGCCGGCCTCGACTAGACTTGGCCCGGCCTGTGCGAGGAGGGACGGGATGGTTCAACAGGTCGTCGCTGGTCTTTCGTGCCTGGTGCCGGCCCAGGCCGTGGCCGAGGCGCATCGTTGCCTGATGTGCCACGACGCGCCGTGCACCGCGGCGTGTCCGGCCGGGGTGGACGTGATGCACTTCATCCGCGCCCTGCGCTTCGACAACCCCCGCAGGGCCCTGGAGGTGATCCGCAGGACCAACGTCCTCGCGGGGATCTGCGGGGCCGTGTGCCCGAAGGAGCGGCTGTGCGAGGGGGCGTGCCTGCGCAACGCCCTGCGGGACCCGATCCGGATCGGGGCGCTCCAGACGTTCGCGGCGGCGCACGAGATGGCGCATCCACGCCGCGCCGCGCGGGCCGGGGGGCCCTCCTCGGACGCGCCCGCGGTGGCCGTGGTCGGGGCCGGGCCCGCGGGGCTCGCCGCCACGGACGCGCTGGTGCGGTGCGGGGCTCGCGTCACGGTCTTCGAGGCGCGCGAGGCCCCGGGCGGGATGCTCGCGTACGGCGTGCCCGAGGCGCGGATGCCGTACGCCTTCGTGAACGCCGAGGTCTCGCCCCTCCTCGCGCGTCCGGGCGTCGAACTCACCCCGGGCCGCGCTCTGGGCCGCGACTTCTCGCTCGACGACCTGTTCTCGCGCGGGTTCCGGGCCGTGTTCCTGGGGGTGGGACTGTGGAAGGCCGCGCGCCTGGCCGGGGTCTCGGAGGTCCCCGGGGTCCTGCACGCCCTGCCCTTCCTGGAGGCCGCGGCCCGGCACGCCCGCTTCCACGGTCCGCCGCCGGCCGTGGGTCCGCGGTGCCTCGTGATCGGCGGCGGGTCCGTGGCCCTGGACTCCGCGGAGGTCGCGCTCCGGTCCGGCGCCCGCGAGGTCGAGGTCGTCTGCCTCGAAAACACGGACGAGATGCCGGCGACCCGCGAGGACATCGCCGGCGCGTGGCAGCGGGGCGCGCGCTTCTTCAACCGGCGGCGGGTGACGCGGTTGCAGCGGGGACCCGATGCGTTCTTCTTGATCGAAACCATCGGCATCCGTTGGAAGGAACCCGGCCGCTTCGTCCCGGACAACGCCGAGGACCTGCCGGGGACGGAAGCGCGCCTGGTCGCGGACACCGTGATCGTGGCCATCGGACAGGCCCCGGACCCGGACGTGGTCCGGGCCTTGTCGGGCCTCAAACGGGACGCCCGGGGGCTCGTCCAGGTGGACCCCGAGACCGGAGCCACGTCCGTGGCCGGCGTCTTCGCCGGGGGAGACTGCGCGTCCGGGTGCGGCCGGACCGTGGTCGCGTCCGTGGCCGAGGGCCGGCGGGCCGGGCTCGCGATCGCGGCCCACCTCGGCCTGCGGCCCCCGACAGGTCCCTACGAGCCCGCACTTCCCAGGGGGGTGGTCTCATGAAAGCCTACGGGATGGACCTCTCGGTGAACTTCTGCGGGATCCGCTTCGAGCATCCCTTTCTTCTGTCGGCCGCCCCGCCGACCGACGACCTGGACATGGTCCGCCGGGCCTTCGACGCGGGGTGGGCCGGGGCCGTGCTCAAGACCACGTCGGTCGAGGGCACGCCGGTCCCGCTCAAGTACCCCATGATATCCTCGACCGACCTGGGACCGCAGCGCGTCGCGTCCCTCGGAAACATTGATTTGATCTCGGAACATCACATTGACGTGGTCGAGCGGCGGGTGGAAGCCCTGAAGCGCGAGTACCCGGACCACGTCGTGGCCGCGAGCATCATGGGCTCCCGGCAGGAAGACTGGCAGACGCTCGTGCAACGGCTCGAGGCCGCGGGCGCCGACTTCATCGAGTGCTCGTTCTCGTGCCCGCAGGGGAGCATGGGGGAGCGGCCCGGCGCCATGCTCGCCCAGAGCCTCGCGGCCACGGAGCGCGTGGCGGGATGGGTCAAGGCCGCGGCCCGGCGCTGCCCGGTGGTCATCAAGATCACGCCCCAGGTCACGGACATCGTGGAGGTCGCGCAGGCCGTTCAGCGGGGTGGGGCCGACGCGATCTGCGCGTCGAACACGATCCCCTCGCTGCCCGGTTTCGACGTGGCGACCCGCACGCCCTCGCCGGGACTGGACGGGAAGTCCACCTACTCCGGGCTGTCCGGCCCGGCCATCAAGCCCATCACCCTGCGCACCATCGCGGAGATCGCGCGCGCCGTGCCGCTGCCGATCACGGGCACGGGCGGACCGACCACGTGGAAGGACGCGGTCGAGTTCCTGCTGGTCGGCGCGAGGACCGTCCAGTTCGCGACCGCGGTGATGCACCACGGCTTTGACCTGGTCGAGGACCTCGTGGACGGCCTCGCCTTCTTCATGGAGGACGCCGGCATCGAGCACGTCTCGGACCTGGTCGGGGCCGCCCTCCCCCGCCTGCGCGGTCACGAGGACCTTCCCGGGGACCTGCGGGCGCGGTCCGAGGTCACGGAGGCCCTGTGCGTACGCTGCGACCTGTGTCACGTGGCCTGCCGCGACGGGGGCCACGGGGCCATCCAGGTCGACTCGGATCGCCTCCCGCGGATTGACGAGGAACGTTGCGTGGGGTGCGGGTTGTGCGTCCGCGTGTGCCCCACGGGGGCCCTCCATCTGAAGGTGGAACGATGTGCGCAACCCTCCTGATTGACAACGGAATCGTCTTGACGTTCGGCGACCCGGGCCGCGTGGTCCCGGACGGCGCGGTGCTCGTGCGGGACGGGGTCGTGGCCGCAGTCGGGCCGCGCGAGGAGGTCCGCTCGCGCCTCGAGCCCACCGAGACCCCCGAGGTCGTGGACGCCCGCGGCGCGGTCGTGACCCCGGGCCTCGTGAACGCCCACATGCACCTGTATTCGACCTTCGCGTGTGGGTACGCGCCCGCCCCTTCGCACAACTTCAAGGAAATCCTCGAAAACCTGTGGTGGCCCCTGGACCGGGCCTTGACCCTCGACGACGTGCGCCTGTCGGCCCTGGTCCCCGCGGCCCGCTGCCTCCTCGCGGGGGTCACGACCCTCGTGGACCACCACGCCTCGTACGGCGCGACCCACGGGAGCCTGGACGTGGTCGCGGACGCGGTGCGCTCCCTCGGCCTGCGGGCCTGCCTCGCGTATGAGGTCTCGGACCGGTGGGGCGAGCAGGCCGCCTCCGAGGCCATCGCCGAGAACGAGTCTTTCCTGGCCGGCCTGTCCGCCCGGGGCGACCCGGACCTCGCGGGCCTGTTCGGGCTGCACGCCTCGTTCACCCTGTCCGACCGGACCTTGCAGCGGTGCGTGCAAGCCGCGCGTCGGGTGGGGTCGCCCGGGTTCCACGTCCACTGCGCCGAGGACCTCGCGGACGTGGAAGACGCACGCGGCCGGGGGTTCGCCGGGGCCGTGGACCGTCTCCACGCAGCGGGCATCCTGGGACCAAAGACCGTCGCGGCCCACTGCATCCATGTCACCGGGGCGGAGGCCGCGACCCTGGCCGAGACCGGGACCCTCGTGGTCACCAACCCCCAGTCCAACATGAACAACGCGGTGGGGGTGGCGGACGTGGCGGGCCTGCTGGAGGCCGGGTGCGTGGTCGGGATCGGGAGCGACGGGATGACCGCGGACATCCTCGACGAGGTCCGCGCCGCCGTCTTCACCAGGCGCCAGGAGACCCGGGACCCGACCCGGATGTTCGCGGAGGCCGTGCGGATGATCACGGTGACGAATCCGTCCCTCGCGAGCCATCTGTTCGGCCGGACCCTCGGGGTCCTGCGCGAGGGCGCGGCCGGGGACGTCGTGGTCTGGGACTACCACCCCCCGACCCCGCTCCACGAGGCCAACGTCGGGGGCCACGTCGTGTTCGGCCTGCCCGCGAGCCGGCCCCGGACCGTGGTCTGCTCCGGGCGCGTGGTCGTGCGGGACGGGGCCCTGCCGGGGTTCGACTGGGAGGCCGTGGCCCGCGAGGCCCGACCCCTGGCCCAGGCCCTCTGGGAACGGATGTGAGCGCTGCTGACCATCCCACATTGATGGCGAATTTCGGGAACGGACCCGTCATGACCCCGCCCGAGGCCACGTGCCGGTGCGTGACCTGCGGCCGGCCCATCCCGCTCGACCAGGCCCCCGGGCGCCCCTGCGAGTCGTGCGGCCCGGTCCTCGGCACCACGGAGGTCCACTACGACCTCTCCCGGGTGCATCCCGACTTCGGCCCGCCGGGCCGGGGCCTCTTCCGGTTCGCGGCCCTCCTGCCGGTCCCAGACCCGGGTCCGCGCCTGCCCCTCCTCGTGGGGGACACGCCCCTCTACGACGCCCCTCGTCTGGCCCGCCGCCTCGGGGTCGCGCAGGTCCTCCTGAAGGACGACGGCCGCAACCCCTCCGCCTCGCTCAAGGACCGGGCCTCCGCGGTCGCGGTCGCCCACGCCCTCGCCCTGTCTCGCCCGGTCGTCGCCGCGGCCTCCACCGGGAACGCGGCCTCGTCCCTGGCCCTCCTCGCGGCCTCCGCGGGCCTGCGGGCCGTCCTGTTCGTGCCCGCGGACGCCCCGCCCCCCAAGGTCGCGCAGATGATGCTCGCGGGCGCGACCGTGGTCCGGGTCCGGGGTACCTACGACCAGGCGTTCGATGTGTGCGCCCTCGCGTGCGAGCGCTTCGGCTGGTACTCGCGCAACACGGCCACGAACCCGGTCCTGGCCGAGGGCAAGAAGACGGTGGCACTCGAAATCGCGCAGGCGTGCGCGTGGGACCCGCCCGACCTCGTGGCGGTCGGGGTCGGAGACGGGTGCGTGTTCGCCGCACTCTACAAAGGGTTCCATGAACTGCGGGCGCTCGGCCTGACCCCGCGCATCCCGCGGCTCGTCGGGGTCCAGGCCGAAGGGTGCGCCCCGCTGGCACGTGCGTTTGCGGAGGGCGCGGCGACGGCGACGCCCCTGCGGGAGCCCAGCACCTACGCCGATTCGATCCGCGTCGGGGTGCCCCGCGACCAGGTGAAGGCCCTCCGGGCCGCGCGTGCCTCGAACGGGGACCTGATCGCGGTCCCGGACGACCGGATCCGCGAGGCCCAACGCCTCCTGGCGCGGGAGGCGGGGGTCCTCGCCGAACCCGCGGGCGCGGCCGGGTTCGCGGGCCTGTTGCACCTCGCCGCCTCGGGTCGCCTGGCCGCGCGGGACCGCGTCGCGGCCGTCGTCTCGGGGCACGCGCTCAAGGACGTGGCCGGGGCGATGTCCGCGGTTCCGGAGCAGCCCCTTGACATCGCCCCGGACCCTGCGACAATCGGGTCCGTCATGGATGCGATTGGCAGCATTATTTAGAAGAATCATTTGAGATAAGAATGAGTTTCGTCCATCTGCATGTCCATTCCCATTACAGCATCCTGGATTCGACCATCCAGTTGCCGGCCCTGGCCGACCGCGTCCGGGACGCCGGGATGACGGCCGTGGCCCTGACGGACAAGGGAAACCTCTTCGGGGCCGTGCAGTTCGTCGGGGCGTGCGAGAAGGCCAAGATCAAGCCGATCCTGGGCTGCGAGGTCCTCCTGAACGACGAGCGCACCGCAGGCCGCAACCTCCACCTGGTTCTGCTGTGCCGCAATGCCGAGGGGTTCTCCAACCTGCGCACGCTGGTCACGCGGTCCCATCTGGAAGGGAACCGGGACGGACAGCCGACGATCACGCATGACCTCCTGGCGGAGCACGCGGCCGGGCTGACCGCCCTGTCCGCCTGCCTGGGCGGCGAGGTCCCCCAGGCGGTCCTCCGCGGCGACGACAAGGCGGCCCTCGCGGCCGCGCGCTGGTACGACGAGGTCTTCGGCCGCGGCCACTTCTTCCTGGAACTGGAGGCCAACGACCTGTCCGAGCAGGAGGTCGTGAACGAGGCCCTCCTGGACCTGTCCCGGCAGACGGGGATCCCCTGCGTCGCCACCAACAACGCGCACTACCTGGACCGCGAGGACGCCGTGGCCCACGCGGTCCTCGCCGCGATCGTGCTGAAGGGGACGCTGAACCCGTCCCAGCGCCGGGACCTGCCCCTGCGGTCCTTTCACCTCGCCCACCCCGACGAGATGGCGCAGCGGTTCCGACACTGCCCGGAGGTCCTCGCCAACACGCTGCGCATCGCGGACGAGGTCGAGACCGACATCGTCCAGACGAAGTCGCCGCTGCATTTCCCCGTGTTCGACACCCCGGCCGGACAGGACACCGCCTCGACCCTGGGCGACCTGGCCCGGCGGGGACTCGACGAGCGCCTCCGCGCGATGCGGGAACGCGGGGAGTCCCCCGACGAGGCCCGGTATCGCGACCGGCTCGAATACGAACTGAAATCCATCGTCTCGATGGGCTTCGACGCCTACTACCTGATCGTGTGGGACTTCATCCGCTGGGCCCGTTCCCGGAACATCCCGGTGGGCCCCGGCCGTGGGTCCGGGGCGGGCTCCCTGGTCGCGTACTCGATCGGGATCACCCAGCTCGATCCCCTGCGCTACGACCTCCTGTTCGAGCGCTTCCTGAACCCCGAGCGCGTGTCCCCGCCCGACTTCGACGTGGACTTCTGCGAGCGCCGCCGCGACGAGGTCATCGCCTACGTGCGCGAGCGCTACGGTCACGACCGGGTGGGCCAGATCGTCACGTTCTCGACGCTCGGGGCGAAGGCCGCGATCCGGGACGTGGTCCGCGTCATGGGGCTGCCGTTCTCGGAGGGGGACCGGGTCTCGAAACTCATCCCGCACCAGCCCGACATGACACTCGACAAGGCCCTCGCCCAGGAACCGCGTTTCGCGGACCTGGTCGGCGGTCCCCAGGCGGACCCGACGCTGCGCGAGGTCTGCGACCTTGCGAGGACCCTCGAGGGCCTCGTCCGTCAGCCGGGCAAGCACGCGGCCGGCGTCGTCATCGCGGACCGGCCGATCTCGGACTACGTCCCGCTGTACCGGATGGACGACGGGGTGGTCGTGACCCAGTTCGAGATGAAGGACCTCGACGCGGTCGGGCTGATCAAGTTCGACTTCCTGGGGCTCACCACGCTGTCCATCATTGATGACTGCATTCGTCTGATTCATGAACGGATTGACCAAGATTTTCGGATCGACGACATTCCACTCGACGACCGGGCCACGTACGACCTGATTGCCTCGGGGGCCACCGCGGGCGTGTTCCAGCTCGAGAGCCGGGGCATCACGGACGTGGTCCGGCGGCTGCGGCCCGACGGCTTCGAGGACCTGGTCGCGCTCCTCGCGCTCTACCGGCCCGGACCCCTGGGCGGGGGGATGGTGCAGGACTTCATTGACCGCAAGCACGGGCTCAAGAAGGTCCGCTACCCGCTCCCCGAACTCGAGCCCATCCTGGCCGAGACGCACGGGACCATCCTGTACCAGGAGCAGGTCATGCGGATCGCCTCCGCGGTGGCCGGCTACTCCCTGGGACAGGCCGACCTCCTGCGCCGCGCCATGGGGAAGAAGAAGGCCGCGGAGCTGGAGGCCCACCACGAGCCCTTCGTGCGGGGCGCCATCGAGCGGGGCCACGACGCGCGCGCCGCCGAGGCCCTGTTCGAGACCATGGCCCAGTTCGGGAAGTACGGCTTCAACAAGAGCCACAGCGCGGCCTACGCGCTCCTGACGTACCGGACGGCCTACCTCAAGGCCCATTTCCCCGCCGAGTACCTGTGCGCGATGTTGACCGCGGAGAAGGGGGACCAGGACGAGGTCATGACCTTGATCCGCGAGGCCGCGGACCGCGGCATCCCGGTGGCCCTGCCGGACGCGAACCGGTCACACGCCGACTTCACGGTGGAGGACGAGCCGGGTCCGGACGGGAAGACCCGCGCGAGGATCCGCTTCGGGCTGTCCGCGATCAAGGGGATCGGCGACTCGGGGGTCGAGGCGATCCTCGCGGCCCGCCGGGACGGTCCGTTCCGGGATGTCCTGGACTTCCTCGTGCGCGTGGACGCGCGCAAGGTCAACCGCCGGGTCCTGGAGGCCCTGATCCGCAGCGGGGCCCTGGATGGATTCGGCCACACGCGGCGCGCGCTGTTCGAGGGGCTGGACCGCCTGATGGAGCGCGCGGCCGCCCGCAAGACCGACCAGGACCGGGGCCAGATGGGGCTGTTCGACGCGGATGCCGGTGCCGAGACCCCGGGGGTCCCGGACCTGCCCGAGTGGCCGTCCTCGGCGCGCCTGGCCGCGGAGCGGGAGGCGATCGGGTACTACGTCAGCGGACACCCCCTCGACGAGTACCGCGAGGAACTCGAATCCCACCAGGTCCGGCGCATCGCGGACCTCCTGGAGTCGGGCGGCGAGGACGCGGTCGTCCCCATCGCGGGGATCGTGGTGGACCGCTCCGAGAAGGTCTCGAAGACCGGGGGCCGCATGGCCTTCGTCACGCTCGACGACGGGACCGGTCTGGTCGAGTGCCGCATCTTCTCGAACGTGTATGACCAGTGGGCCGCGGTGGCGGACCTGGCGGAGCCCCTGCTGATGCGCGGGACGGTCCGCGTCGAGGACGACGGCGAGGTGGAGCGCGTGCGACTCCTCGTCAACTCGGTGGATCGCCTCGAGACCGCCCGGTTCCGCCTGGCGCGGGCCGTGGAGGTGACGCTGGACCTGGCCCGGGTCACCGAGGAGACGGTCGTCCGGGTGCGGGACGTGGTCAAGGCCCGCAAGGGGTCCTGCCCGCTCGTCCTCACGATGACGCTGCCCGGAGTCGGCCGCGTGCGGCTGCGCGCCTCGTCCGAGTGGTCGGTGGACCCCGGGGCGGCCCTCCTCGCGGAACTCGAGACCGCGGTCGGACCGGGGTGCGTGCGGCTCGCGTAGGGTCGGTTGACAATCCGGGACGCCCAACCGATAATCCGGTCGCGTTCACTGGGCGTTGGGGGACCGCGCATGGCGAACAAGATTTGCCCGAAGTGCAAGACGGAACTCGCGCCGGAATACGCGTTCTGTCCAGAGTGCGGGACCCGCCTGTCCGCCCCGGAGTCCATCGAGTCGGACCGCCCGCCCACCTCGGAGGCCCCGTCGCGGCCCGAGGCCGCCGGGCCGGAACCCGCGCCGGAGCCGACGGTCCGCGAGCCCACCCCGGCGCCGGTCCCCCCC
>DYKK01000028.1 GCA_020722625.1 Anaeromyxobacter dehalogenans | reverse complement strand
TCCCAGCGCGAAGCGCTGGGGAGGACGGTCCGGTGGACCGTCCGATAGATGGGGCGGGGGAGGGGCGGAAGCCCCTCTCCCTCCCAAGAGGATCAACTCGATGACGCGCAGCCGGGACATCGCGGCCATCCGCAACATCGGGATCATGGCCCACATTGACGCGGGCAAGACCACGACCACGGAGCGCATCCTCTATTACACCGGCGTGTCGCACCGCATGGGCGACGTGGACGCCGGCAACACCCAGATGGACTGGATGGAGCAGGAGCAGGAGCGCGGCATCACGATCACGTCCGCCGCGACCACCTGCTTCTGGCGCGACCACCAGGTCAACATCATTGACACCCCGGGCCACGTGGACTTCACGGTCGAGGTCGAGCGCTGCCTGCGCGTGCTGGACGGCGGCGTGGTCGTGTTCTGCGCCGTGGCCGGGGTCCAGCCCCAGTCCGAGACGGTCTGGCGTCAGGCGGACCGCTACCAGGTTCCGCGCCTCGTGTTCGTGAACAAGATGGACCGGACCGGCGCCGACTTCTCGAACTGCGTCGCGCAGATCCGCGGGCGCCTGAAGGCCCACGCGGTCCCGGTCCAGATCCCGATCGGACGCGAGTCCTCGTTCAAGGGCGTCGTGGACCTCGTCGAGATGCGCGCCCTGATCTATGACCGCGACCGGCTCGGCGCCGACTACACGGTGGGTCCGATCCCGGGCGACTACGCCGAGGCAGCGGCCCGGGCCCGCGAGGACCTCCTGGACGCGGTGGCCGAGTACGACGACGAGGTGCTCGACAAGTATCTCGCGGGCCGCGAGGTCACGCCGGACGAGGTCCGCCGGGTCCTGCGCCGGGCGACCGTCACGAACCAGGTCGTGCCGGTGGTGTGCGGGTCCGCCTTCCGGAACAAGGGGGTCCAGCCCCTCCTGGACGCGGTCGTGGACTTCCTGCCGTCCCCGGCGGACCTGCCGGCGGTGTCCGGGATCGAGCCCTACCGATCGAACGGGACGGTCGTCGCGGTCGAGCGGACCGCCTCGGACGAGCAGCCCTTCTGCGGCATGGCCTTCAAGATCATGAACGACCCGTACGTGGGGCAACTGACCTTCGTGCGGGCGTATTCCGGGGTGCTGCGCGCGGGCGAGACGGTCCTGAACTCGACGCAGGGCCTGCGGGAGCGCGCGGTGCGCCTGGTCCGCATCCACGCGAACAAGCGCGAGGAGACGAAAGAACTGCACGCGGGGGACATCGCGGGCGTGGTGGGCCTGAAGGGCACGGTCACCGGGGATACGCTGTGCGACCCCGGCGCGCCGATCCGGCTCGAGACCCCGCGCTTCCCGGACCCGGTCGTGGACGTGGCGATCGAGGCGCAGAGCCAGACCGACACGGAACGGCTGTTCGCGTCGCTGCGGCGCCTGGCCCTCGAGGACCCGTCCTTCAAGTTTCGGGTGCACGAGGAGACCGGGCAGACCCTCGTGTCCGGGATGGGGGAACTGCACCTCGAGATCATCGTGGATCGCCTGCTGCGCGAGTTCGGCGTGTCCACTCGCGTGGGGCGGCCTCAGGTGGCCTACCGCGAGACGGTCACCCGCGCGGCCGAGGCCGAGGCCCGCTACGTCCGCCAGTCCGGCGGGCACGGGCAGTACGGCCACGTGCTGCTGCGGGTGGAGCCCCTGCCGCGCAACTCGGGCGTCCATTTCGAGGACGCGACCGTGGGCGGGGTGATCCCCAAGGAGTTCATCCCCGCCGTGGAACGCGGCGTCCGCGAGGCCGCGGCGGCCGGGGTCCTGGCGCGCTACGAGGTCGTGGACCTCCGGGTGACGCTCCTGGACGGCTCGTACCACGAGGTGGATTCGTCGGACCTGGCCTTCAAGGTCGCGGGCTCGATGGCGTTCAAGGACGCGGTGGCGCGGGGCTCGCCGATCCTGCTGGAGCCGGTCATGGCCCTCGAGGTCCGTGTCCCGACGGAGTACCTCGGGGACATCCTGGGCCACCTGTCCACGAGCCGGGCGAGGGTCGTCAAGGTCGAGCCGGTGGGAGACCTGCACCTGGTGAACGCCGAGGTCCCCCTGGGCGAGACCTTCGGATACGTCACCAGGCTGCGGTCCCTGTCCCAGGGCCGAGGGGTGCACACGCTGGAGTTCCTGCACTACGCGCCGGCGCCCGCCGCGGTGGTCGCGCGCGTGATGGAAGCGGGGAGGGTGAACTGACATGGCGATGCAGAGGATTCGCATCCGGCTGAAGGCGTACGACCACAAGATCCTGGACCAGTCCGTGGGCGAGATCATCGCGACCGTCCGCAAGACCGACGCGCGCGTGGCGGGCCCGATCCCGCTTCCGACCAAGATCAGCCGATACACCGTGCTGCGGTCGCCCCACGTGGACAAGAAGAGCCGCGAGCAGTTTGAGATCCGCACGCACAAGCGGGTCCTCGACATCCTGGACCCGACCCAGCAGACCCTGGACGCCTTGACCAAGCTGGACCTGAGCCCCGGCGTGGACGTGGAGATCAAGGCCTGATGCCGGAGGGGAGCGAGATGCCGACCGTGGACGTGTACGACCTGGATCGCAAGAAGACGGGGGAGATCACCCTTGCGGACCCCGTGTTCGGCGCGGAGTCGAGGCCGCACCTGTACTACGACGTGGTGCGGGCGCAGTTGCTGTCGAGGCGGCAGGGGACTGCGGCCACGAAGAAGCGCTCGATGGTGTCGGGCTCGACCCGCAAGGTCTATCGCCAGAAGGGCACGGGCCGCGCGCGCCACGGGGACAGCCGCTCCCCGATCTACGAGCGTGGGGGCGTCGTGTTCGGGCCGCAGCCCCGCCCCTGGGACGTGAAGGTCCCCAAGAAGGTGCGCCGGGCCGCCCTGACGTCGGCCCTGTCCGACCGGCTGCGCCAGGGGTGCCTGTGGGTGGTGGAGGACCTGGAGATCGGGGAGATCAAGACGAAGCGGGTGGCCGAGGTGCTGGGGCGCTTCGATCTGTCGAGCGCCCTCCTGGTGGACGTGGACAACCGGACCCTGTCCCTGTCGTGCCGCAACCTCCCCAAGGCGAAGTACCTGTCCGCCCGCGGCCTGAACGTGTTCGATGTCCTGAAGTACGACCACCTGATGCTGACCCGCCGCGCGGTGGAGGCCATCGAGGGAGCGCTGAAGCCATGAAGAGCCCATACGACGTCATCCGGCGGCCCCTGATCACCGAGAAGGCGAATCTCGCCAAGGAGGCCCTGAACACGTACCACTTCGAGGTCCCGATCACGGTGGACCGCCAGGAGGTCCGCGAGGCCGTGGAGCGCGTGTTTCAGGTCGAGGTGGCGGACGTCCGCACGATGATCGTGCGAGGCAAGGTCAAGCGGCGCGGCCGGAACGTGGGCAAGCGCCCGAACTGGAAGAAGGCCATCGTGAGGCTGAAGGAAGGTTTCAAGATCGATATTTTCGAGGGAATTTGATTCGCAAGCGCGAGGGAGCCGACGACGATGGGTATCCGAAAGTACAAGCCGACCTCCGCGGGGCGGCGCGGGATGACGGGGCTCGACTTCGCCGAGGTCACCAGGGACCGGCCCGAGAAGGCCCTGGTGGAGCATCGTCCGGCGCGCCAGGGGAGGAACTGCTACGGGCGGATCACGTCGCGCCACCGCGGCGGGGGGCACAAGCAGTTGTTCCGGATCGTTGACTTCAAGCGCGACAAGGTGGGCGTGCCCGCCCGGGTCGCCGAGGTCGAGTACGACCCGAACCGCAGCGCCCGCATCGCGCTCCTGCATTACGTGGACGGCGAGAAGCGCTACATCCTCGCGCCGCGGGAGATCCGGGTGGGGGACGAGGTCGTGGCCTCGCCCCATGCCGAGATCCGGCCGGGAAACACCCTGCCCCTGAAGGCCATCCCCCAGGGGACCCAGGTTCACAACGTGGAACTGAAGCCGGGTCGCGGGGGGCAACTGGTGCGCGCCGCGGGCGGGTCGGCCCAGATCATGGCGCGCGAGGGCGGGTACGTCCTGTTGCGCCTGCCGTCCGGGGAACTGCGCAAGGTGCGCGAGGAATGCCGCGCCACCGTGGGCGACCTGTCCAACCCCGACCACGAGAACATCTCCATCGGGAAGGCGGGCCGCAACCGGTGGAAGGGGATCCGGCCGCAGTCCCGGGGCGTGGTGATGAACCCGGTGGACCACCCGATGGGCGGCGGCGAGGGCAAGACGTCGGGCGGGCGGCACCCCTGCACGCCGTGGGGAAAGCCCACCAAGGGTTACAAGACCCGGGGCAAGAAGCCGTCGGACCGGCTGATCGTGAAGCGGCGCGGGAAGAAGTGATGCGGCGAACGGAGGGGTGTTGAGATGCCCAGGTCGGTGAAGAAGGGTCCGTTCGTGGACAGGCACGTGGTCGAGAAGGTCGAGGCCGCGATCCGGTCGGGCCAGCGCAAGACGATCAAGACGTGGTCGCGGCGCTCCATGGTCATCCCCGAGATGGTCGGTTTCAACTTCGCGGTCCACAACGGGAAGAAGTTCATCCCCGTGTTCGTGACCGAGAACATGGTGGGACACAAACTGGGGGAGTTCGCCCCGACGCGCACCTTCCACGGGCAC
Source organism: Anaeromyxobacter dehalogenans (assembly GCA_020722625.1). Taxonomy (GTDB): domain Bacteria; phylum Myxococcota_A; class UBA9042; order DTJE01; family DTJE01; genus DYKK01. The sequence goes on along the minus strand of DYKK01000028.1, from coordinate 13,764 downwards.
TCGGGTGACCGGAAGGGCAAGGTCGAGAAGCGGGGCGGCCCCCACGGGAAGTGAGGTCGCGGCACGGGCACGCAGGAAGGGGCACGGCCATGGAATCGAAGATCGTGAGGGCGCGCGCGCGGTGGGTCCGGATGGCGCCCCGGAAGGTCCGCGTGGTGGCGGACGCGATCCGGAACAAGCCGGTGGACCAGGCGCTGGCCATCCTGGACTTCATCCCCAGGCGGGCCGTGACGCCGGTGCGCAAGGTCCTGAACAGCGCGCTCGCCGCGGCGCGCCAGGAGGGGACCCTGGACCTCGACGACCTCTGGGTCCGCGAGATCTACGTGGACCAGGGGCCGATGCTGAAGCGGGCCCTTCCCAGGGCGCGGGGCATGATGACCAGGATCCACAAGCACACGAGCCACATCACCGTGGTTCTGGGCGAGAGGGACTGACGGGTCGTTGTCGGATGATGTGAGGAGACGCCGTGGGCCAGAAGACACATCCGGTCGGGTTTCGCATCCCGTACGTGAAGACGTGGAGTTCCCGGTGGTACGCCGGCAAGGCCTACTCGGCCTGGGTCCACGAGGACCAAACGATCCGGCGCCACGTGCGCCGAAAGATGGGCGATGCCGGAATCTCGCGCGTCGAGATCGAACGGACCGCGAACAAGGTGAAGGTGTTCATCCACGCGGCCCGTCCGGGGATCGCCATCGGCCGCAAGGGCGAGAAGATCGAGGAACTCAAGCGGGAACTGACGAGCCTGACCTCCCTGGACGTGGTGCCCTACATCCAGGAGGTGCGCAAGGCGGAACTGGACGCGCAGTTGATCAGCGAGGCCGTCGCGCAGCAACTCGAGCGGCGGGTGTCGTTCCGGCGCGCGACGAAGCGCGCCGTGACCCAGGCCATGAAACTCGGGGCCAAGGGGATCAAGATCCGGTGCTCCGGGCGGCTGGGCGGGGCCGAGATGTCGAGGGTGCTGTGGTACCGGGAGGGGCGCGTGCCCCTGCACACGCTCCGGGCGGACCTGGACTACGGGTTCTCGATCGCGCGGACGACGTACGGCGTGATCGGGGTGAAGTGCTGGGTGTACAAGGGCGACATCCTGAAGAAGTGACGCGAGTCGTCGGCGAGGAGGGTGACCCATGCTGTCGCCATCGAAGGTCAAGCATCGGAAGCAGCAGAAGGGGAAGATGCGGGGGACCGCGTTCCGGGGCAGCGAGGTCTCGTTCGGGGACTACGGCCTCCAGACCGAGGAGTGCGGCTGGGTCACCGCCCGGCAGATCGAGGCCGCCCGCGTCGCCATCAACCGGCACGTCAAGCGCGGCGGGAAACTGTGGATCCGCATCTTTCCGGACAAGCCGATCAGCAAGAAGCCGCTCGAGACCCGGATGGGTCGCGGCAAGGGCGCCCCGGAGGAGTGGGTGGCGGTCGTGAGGCCCGGTCGCGTCCTGTACGAGATCGCGGGCGTGGACGAGGCGACCGCGCGTGAGGCGTTCCGCCTGGCCGGGCACAAACTGCCCGTGAAGACGAGGTTCTTGACGCGGGGTGAGGTGCGATGAAGGCGTATCGGATGGAGGAACTCACCGCGTTGTCGGACGAGGAACTGACCCGCCGCGAGGAATCGCTCCGGGAGTCGCTGTTCAAGATGCGGATGAAACTGGCCGTGGGGCAGATGTCCAAGGTGGCGGACGTGTCCGCGACCCGCAGGAACCTGGCCCGCGTGCTCACGGTGAAGCGGCGGCGGGACCAGGCAGGGAAGTGAGGGCGGCATGGAAGCAACCAGGACTCAGCGCAGGCGGATGATCGGCACCGTGACGAGCGTGGCCGGGCTGAAATCGGTGGTGGTCTCGGTGACCCGGCGCGTCCGGCACCCCCTGTACCGCAAGTACCTCAACCGGACGCGGCGCTACATGGCGCACGACGAGGCCGGGGCGTGCGGGGTCGGTGACACGGTGCAGATCGAGGAGAGCCGCCCCCTGTCGGCCCGGAAGCGGTGGCGGGTCACGAAGACCCTCCAGAAGGCGGTGTCGGCCGAGCAGACCTCGAACCAGGAGGGCACGCCATGATCCAGCAGGAATCGTACCTGGTCTCGGCCGACAACTCGGGCGCGAAGCGGCTTCAGTGTATCCGCGTGATGGGCGGGTCCACGCGGCGGTACGGCACCGTGGGGGACATCATCGTGGCGAGCGTGAAGGAGGCTATCCCGAGGGCCAAGGTCAAGAAGGGCGACGTGGTCAAGGCGGTCATCGTCCGGACGGCCAAGGAGGTCCGGCGTCCGGACGGGTCGTACATCCGGTTCGACCAGAACGCGGCCGTGCTGATCAACAACCAGATGGAGCCGGTGGGGACCCGCATCTTCGGGCCGGTGGCCCGGGAACTGAGGGCCAGGCGGTTCATGAAGATCGTGTCGCTGGCCCCGGAGGTGCTGTGATGCGCAAGATCCGGAAGGGCGACGAGGTGATGGTCCTGCGCGGCCGGGACCGGGGGCGCACCGGGAAGGTCCTGGAGGTGGATCCCGGGGCGGCGCGCGCCGTCGTCGAGGGCCTGAACCAGGTGAAGAAGCACCAGCGGCGCACGACGAAGAACCCCAAGTCCGAGATCAAGACGATCTTGGCGCCGATCCCGATGTGCGCGCTGGCGATCGTCAGCAAGAAGGACGGCAAGCCGGTCCGCGTCCGCTTCGAGACCCGCGAGACCGGCGGGAAGACGCGCAAGGTCCGCGTGGCGGTCAGGACCGGGGAAGTCTTCGAGTAGGTGAGGCGATGAGCAGACTGAAAGAGCGATACACGACCGAGGTCGTGCCGGGCCTGATGAAGCAGTTCGGGTACCGGAACCGCTTCCAGGTGCCGCGGCTCGTCAAGGTCACGCTGAACATGGGCCTCGGCGAGGCCACGCAGAACCCGAAACTGATCGACTCCGCGGTGTCCGAGATGGCCGCGATCACGGGGCAGAAGCCCGTCGTGACGAGGGCCCGGAAGTCCATCGCCGCGTTCAAGGTGCGCAAGGGGAATCCGATCGGCGCGTGCGTGACCCTGCGCGGCGATCGGATGTACGAGTTCATGGACCGGCTGATGAACGTGGCCCTGCCGCGCGTGCGCGACTTCCGCGGGGTGTCGCCCAAGGCCTTCGACGGCCACGGGTCTTATACCCTGGGCCTGCGCGAGCAGATCATCTTCCCCGAGGTGGACTACGACAAGGTCGAGACGTTCAAGGGCATGAACGTCACGGTGGTGACGAGCGCGAGGACCGACGGGGAGGCCTTCGCGCTTCTCCAGGCCCTGGGGATGCCGTTCCGGAAGAACTGACGGGGTGGGGTGGCGACCCCTCCCCCCTGACTTGGAGGTTGGCAGTGGCGAAGACCTCGTTGATGCTCAAGGCGTCGCGGAAGCCCAAGTTCCGGGTGCGTGCGTACAACCGGTGCCCGCTGTGCGGGCGCCCGCGCGGGTTCCTGCGGAAGTTCCGGATGTGCCGGATCTGCTTCCGGAACCTCTCGCTCCAGGGCGAGCTCCCGGGCGTGGTCAAGGCATCCTGGTAGGAGACGAAGACATGCACAGCGACCCCATCGCGGACATGCTCACCCGCATGAGGAACGCGATCATGGCCGGCCACGAGTCCGTGGAAGTCCCGATGTCGAAGCCCAAGGCCGAGATCGCACGCATCCTGAAGGAGGCCGGCTACATCGAGGACTGGTCGGTGCTGGAGGGGCTGAACGGGGGCCAGGGCGCTCTGAAGATCTACCTGAAGTACCTCGGCCCGAAGCGCAACGTGATCGTGGGGATCGAACGCGTGAGCCGTCCCGGACGGCGGGTGTACGTGGGCAGGACCGAGGTCCCGCAGGTCCTCAAGGGGCTGGGGGTCGCGGTGCTCTCGACGACGAAGGGCGTGATGACCGGAGAGGACGCCCGCAAGGCCGGCGTGGGAGGCGAGGTCTTGCTGAAGGTGTGGTGATCAAGGAGAACCGCCGTGTCGAGGATTGGTAGCAAGCCCATCCCGGTGCCGAAGGGGGTGGAGGTTGAGGTCTCGGGGAACCAGGTCCGCGTCAAGGGGCCTCTCGGGACCCTGTCGTGCCCGGTGACGGGCGTGAGCGTGGACCGAGAGGACGGGACGATCCGCATCCGCCCCGACGAGTCGCACCCGAAGCACCGCGCGATGTGGGGCCTGATGAGGACCCTCGTGGCCAACATGGTGACGGGCGTCGGCCAGGGGTTCACGCGGACCCTTCAGGTCTCGGGAACGGGCTACAAGGCCGAGGCCGGGGACGGGTTCATCACCCTGCACGTCGGGTACTCGAATCCGGTGCGGTTCGATTTGCCCCAGGGCGTGACCGCGAGCGTCGAGGAGAAGCAGACGCGGATCGTGCTGAAGGGCATCTCGAACGAGGTCCTGGGCGACACGGCGGCGCGCATCCGGCGGATCCGGCCGGTCGAGCCCTACCGGGCCAAGGGGATCTCGTATCTCGGAGAGAAGATCCGGCGCAAGGAAGGCAAGTCCGGGGCCGGCAAGGGCGGCAAGTAAGGACCAAGGAGGTCTCGCGTCATGGAACTGCGAATGGCGGGCAGGCGGGTCGAGTCGCGCGCCCGGCGGAAGGTCCGCATCCACAAGAAGGTGCAGGGGACGTCCGAGCGGCCCCGCCTGGTCGTGTACCGGAGCCACCGTCACATCAGCGCGCAGGTGGTGGACGATGGGACGGGCCGCACGGTGTGCGCCGCCTCCACCGAGGCCCTGCGGGCGGACCTCGTGGGCCTCAAGAAGCGGGACCAGGCGAAGAAGGTGGGCGAGGTGGTGGCGGCCCGGTGCCGGGAGAAGGGCATCGAGGCCGTGGTCTTCGACCGGAACGGGTTCCTGTACCACGGGCGGGTCAAGGCCCTGGCCGACGGCGCGCGGGAGGCGGGCCTGAAGTTCTGACGGCGGCGGCCCTGGGGCGACGAAACGGAGGTCTCCAACTTGAGCAACGAGGAACAGGCAGTCGAGAAACTGGAGTTCAGCGAGCAGATCGTCCACCTGAGCCGCGTGGCCAAGGTCGTGAAGGGCGGGCGCAGGTTCTCGTTCGCCGCCCTCGTGGTGATCGGCAACGGCGAGGGCCTGGTGGGTTACGGGCTCGGCAAGGCCCAGGAGGTCCCGGAGGCGATCCGCAAGGGCGGGGAACGGGCGCGGAAGAACATGATCCGCATCCCCCTGGCCGGGACCACGATCCCGCACGAGGTCATCGGCCGGTACGGCGCGGGCGAGGTCCTGCTGCGACCGGCGGCTCCGGGGACCGGGGTCATCGCGGGCGGCGCGGTCCGGGCGATCCTGGAGTCCGCCGGCGTCAAGGACGTGCTGACGAAGTGCATCGGGTCCCGGAACCCGCACAACGTGGTCCGGGCGACCGTGGTGGCGCTGAGGGGCCTGATGGCGCGGGACGAGGCGTTTGGCAAGCGGGGCCTGCGCCAGGAGGTGGCGTGATGAAGGAACTCGCCCGATTGAAGCCGGTCCCGGGGGCGACGAAGACGCGGAAGCGGCTCGGCCGCGGGGTCGGGTCGGGCCTTGGCCGGACCTCGGGCCGAGGCGAAAAGGGCCAGGGCGCGCGGACCGGAAAGGGACGTCCGGCCTGGTTCGAGGGCGGCCAGATGCCGTTGCAGCGCCGGATCCCGAAGCGGGGTTTTCGCCCGCTGGTCCACCGCGAATACGCGGTGGTCAACGTGGGGGCGCTGGAGGTCTTCGAGGACGGCGCGCGCGTGGACGTGGGGACCCTGCGGGCCGCGGGGCTGATCCGGCAGGTCCGCGACGGGGTCAAGGTCCTGGGACACGGGGACCTGACCCGGAAACTCCACGTCACGGCCCACGCGTTCAGCCGGTCCGCGCGCGAGAAGATCGAGGGTGCGGGCGGCACGGCGGGCCTCGTGGTGGACACCACGGCGCACGGGGAGTCGGAGGGATAGCGGGTGGCTTCGAGCCTGGAAGGTCTGGGGAAGGTTCCGGAGTTGCGCAAGCGGCTCCTGTACACGGTGATGATGCTGGCCGTGTACCGGATCGGGATCTTCATCACGGTCCCGGGCGTGGACCGGGACATCCTCGCGAACTACGTGAAGTTCGGCCAGACGGGCCTGCTCGGCATGTTCGACATGTTCTCGGGCGGCGCGATCTCGCAGATGTCGGTCTTCGCCCTCGGGGTGATGCCCTACATCAGCGCCTCGATCATCTTCCAGTTGCTGGCGGTCGTGATCCCGGCGCTGGAGCGCCTCCAGAAGGAGGGCGATGTCGGGCGCCGCAAGATCAACCAGTACACGCGATACGCGACCGTGGGCCTCGCCGCGATCCAGGGGATCGGGATCGCGGTCTGGCTCGAGTCGCTGAACGCCCAGGCCGGGACCGAGAACGTGGTCCAGGTGGGGGGCTTCCTGTTCCGCTTCCTGACCGTGTTGTCCCTGGCCACGGGCACGCTGTTCCTGATGTGGATGGGCGAGCAGATCACGGACCGGGGCATCGGCAACGGGATCTCGCTGATCATCTTCGCGGGGATCGTGGCGCGACTCCCCGACGCGGTGGTGCAGACCTTCTCGCTCTCGACCCTGTCGGGCGGCCGCCTGGAACCCCTGACGCTCGTCGTGATCCTCGCCCTGATCCTGGCGACGATCGCGGCCATCGTGTTCATGGAGCGCGGCCAGCGCCGCATCCCGGTCCAGTACGCGAAGAAGGTGGTGGGCCGCAAACTCTACGGCGGGCAGACCACCTACCTCCCCCTGAAGGTGAATACCTCCGGGGTCATCCCGCCGATCTTCGCGTCGTCCATCCTGATGTTCCCGGCCACCATCTCGAACCTGTTCCCCGGGGCGGACTGGGTCGTCTGGATGAACAACGTCCTGGTCCCGGGCGGGATGATGTACAACGTCCTGTACGTGGTCCTGATCGTGTTCTTCTGCTTCTTCTACACCGCGGTGACCTTCAACCCCGTGGACGTGGCGGACAACCTGAAGAAGGGCGGGGGATTCGTGCCCGGGATCCGCGCCGGCAAGGCGACGGCGGACTACATTGACAAGGTGCTGTCGCGCATCACCGTGGGCGGTGCGATCTACGTGGCGGCGGTGTGCGTGCTCCCGACCATGCTCCAGAAGCAGTTCGGGGTGCCGTTCTACTTCGGCGGGACCAGCCTGATGATCGTGGTCGGGGTGGCCCTGGACACGGCCGGGCAGATCGAGTCGCACCTGATCAGCCGCAGTTACGAGGGATTCGCGGGGGCGCACGGTCCCCGCGTTCGCGGGAGGAGGGACGGCGGATGAACGGAGCCACGCGAGCGATCCTGCTGGGCGCGCCCGGGTGCGGCAAGGGGACCCAGGCGAAGCGGCTTCAGGATGTCCTGAAGGCGCCGCACCTCTCCACCGGGGACATGCTGCGGGAGGCGCGCAAGGCGGGGACGGAACTCGGGCGGCGGGCCGCGGGGTTCATGGATCGGGGCGACCTGGTGCCGGACGACCTCGTGATCGCCATGGTGCAGGAGCGCCTGGCGCGGCCGGACTGCGAGGGAGGGTACATCCTGGACGGCTTCCCGCGGACGGTCGCGCAGGCCGAGGCCCTGGACCGCGCGGGCGTGGTCATCGAGGCCGTGGTGGACATCACGGTCGGCGAGGACGAGGTCGTCCGGCGCATCACCGGGCGGCGCTCGTGCCCGTCGTGCGGGCGGGTGTATCATGTCGAGTTCGCGCCGTCCCGGGACGGGACGCACTGCGATGCGTGCGGGACCGCCCTGGTCCAGAGGCCCGACGACCAGGAGGCGACGGTGCGCGAGCGGCTGCGCGTCTATCACCAGAAGACCGCCCCGCTCGCGGAGTACTACCGCGCGAAGGGCCTCCTGAAGTCGGTCGAGGGCGACGGCGGGCCGGACGCGGTCTTCGCGAGGATCATGGCGGCGCTGGGTCACGCGGCCGGTGGACCCGCGAGGTGATCGGATGCCGAAGGAAGAGGCCATCGAGGTCGAGGGCACGGTCGTCGAGGCCCTGCCGAACGCGATGTTCCGGGTGGAGTTGCCGAACGGGCATCGGGTCCTCGCCCACGTCTGTGGCAAGATGCGGATGCATTTCATCCGGATCCTGCCCGGGGACAAGGTGAAGGTCGAGTTGTCGCCCTACGACGTGACTCGGGGCCGGATCACGTTCCGGGTGCGATAGGGCGTGGTGGATGGCCGGAGGTGAACCATGAAGGTACGGGCGTCGGTGAAGAAGATCTGCGACAAGTGCAAGGTCATCAAGCGCCGCGGCGTGATCCGGGTGATCTGCGAGAACCCGCGCCACAAGCAGCGGCAGGGATGAGGACCGGGGGAACGGCGAGGCCCCAGGGGGCCGCCCGCCCCGGAGGATGGAGGTGAGCGATGGCTCGCATTGCCGGCGTGGACCTGCCGCGGAAGAAGCGCATTGACATCGCGCTTCGCTACATCTACGGGATCGGCCCGACCCAGGCCGACCGGGTGATCGAGCGGGCCGGGGTGGATCCCGCCAAGAGGACCGACGACCTCACCGAGGGCGAGATCGCCCGCATCCGCGAGGTCATTGACACGGGGGGGTTCCGGGTCGAAGGGGACCTCCGGCGCGAGGTCGCGGCCAACATCAAGCTCCTGATGGACATCGGGTGCTACCGGGGTTTGCGGCACCGGCGGAACCTGCCGGTCCGCGGGCAGCGGACCCACACCAACGCCAGGACGCGCAAGGGGCGCAAGGGCACCACCATCAAGAAGAAGAAGTGACGAGGGATCGCGGGAGCCTCGAACAGGAGGGAACGACAGGTCATGGCCAAGGCGCGTGTCGGCAAGAAGAAGGTCAAGAAGGACGTCCCGATCGGGGTGGCGCACATCCAGGCGAGTTTCAACAACACGATCGTGACGATCACGGACCCCGCGGGGGACGTGGTGTCGTGGTGCTCCGCCGGGCGCCGCGGGTTCAAGGGGTCGCGCAAGTCCACGCCCTTCGCGGCGCAGGTCACCGCGGAGGACGCGGCGAAGCGGGCCGTGGACATGGGGATGAAGTCGGTGTCGGTCCTCGTGAAGGGACCGGGCGCTGGCCGCGAGTCGGCGATCCGCGCCCTGGCCGCGGCGGGTCTGCGCGTCTCGGCGATCCGCGACGTGACGCCGGTGCCGCACAACGGCTGCCGGCCGCCGAAGCGGCGTCGGGTCTGAGGAGGACGCGGGGGGCTTCCCTACCGGGATTCAGGAGGTTTCCGTGGCGAGGTACAGCGAGGCATTGTGCAGGATCTGCCGCCGCGAGGGCGACAAACTGTATCTGAAGGGCGAACGCTGCTACTCCGAGAAGTGCTCGTTCGCGCGGCGCGGCTATCCGCCGGGGATGCACGGCCAGATGAGGCGCAAGCCGACGCCGTACTGCGTGCAGTTGCGCGAGAAGCAGAAGGTCCGCAGGATGTACGGTCTGCACGAGACCCAGTTCCACCTGACCTTCGAGCGGTCCGAGCGCATGAAGGGCGTGACGGGCGAGAACCTCCTGATGCTCCTCGAGACGCGGCTCGACAACGCGACGTACCGCGCGGGGTTCGCGGTGAACCGGGGCGACGCGCGGCAACTGGTGCGACACGGGCACGTGCTGGTGAACGGGCGGCGCGTGACCATCCCTTCCTACCAGGTGCGGGCCGGGGACGTGATCGAGATCGCGGCGGGGAGCCGCAAACTGAAGCGGGTCCAGGAGGCCATCGCCCAGGCGGAGCGCAGGCCGGCCATCCGCTGGATCGACGCGGACCGGGCCCAGTTCCGGGCCACGGTGTCGTCGCTGCCCGGAACCGACGACTTCGCGACGATCCTGCCGGGTCGCGAGGACGGCACCCCCGGGATTCGCGAAGAACTGATCGTCGAGCTGTATTCGAAATAGGACCGGCTTTTGTTCCGGTCCCCCGGCCGCCTGGGGGATCGGGCGGGTCCGCAGCCGTCACTTCTTGTCGGAGGCCGCGAGATGCAGGTCCAGAAACACTGGCGCGAGTTGATCAGACCCCGCGGGATCCAGGTGGACGAGGAGTCCCAGACCGACCGATACGGGAAGTTTTCCGCCGAGCCGCTCGAACGCGGTTTCGGGGTGTCGCTGGGGAACGCCCTGCGGCGGGTCCTGTTGTCCACGCTTCGGGGGGCGGCGGTCGTTGCGGTCAGAATCGAAGGGGTGCAGCACGAGTTCTCGACCGTGCCCAACGTGGTCGAGGACGTGTCCGAGATCGTGCTGAACCTGAAGGCGGTGAACCTGAAACTGGACGTCGAGGGGCCCAAGGTCATCCGTCGCAAGTTCACCGGGGAGCGGGAGGTCACCGCCGGGGACCTGTTCCCGGGGCCCGAGGTGACGGCGCTGGACCCCGCGCAGCACATCGCGTCCGTCGGCCCCGGAGGCGTGCTCGACATCGAGGTCACGGTCCGGGACGGTTACGGCTACCAGCCGGTCGAACGGACGAAGGACGCGAACGCCCCGGTCGGCACCGTCGCGATGGACGCGATGTTCAGCCCGATCCGCAAGGTGAACTTCCGGGTCACGAACGCCCGCGTGGGGCACCGGACCGACTACGACCGGCTGACGCTCGAGGTCTGGACGAACGGGGCGGTCTCGCCCAGGGACGCGGTGGCCATCGCCGCGAAGATCCTGAAGGAGCAGTTGCAGGTCTTCATCCACTTCGACGAGGGCGAGGAGGAGGTGGGGGCGCCGGCGCCGGCCACGCTCCGGGCCGCGGTCGGGGCCGTCGAGGTGGCGGCCGCCGGGGCCGCCGAGGCCGGGTCCCCGGTGGACATCCTGTACCGGCCGGTCGAGGAACTCGAACTGTCCGTGCGGGCCCAGAACTGCCTTCAGAACGCCGGGATCCGGTTCGTGGGCGAACTCGTCCAGCGGACCGAGGCGGACATGATGAAGACCAAGAACTTCGGCCGGAAGTCCCTGAAGGAGATCAAGGACGCGCTCGCGGACCTGAACCTGTCGCTCGGGATGAGGATCGATGGATTCGACGCGTCGAGGACGCCGCGCTGACGGAGAACTGGAGACCATGAGACACAACAAGGACACGGTGAAACTCGGGCGGACCGCGGAGCACCGGCGGGCCCTGTTCCGGAACCTGCTGTCGTCGTTGTTCCTGCACGGCAGCCTGACCACCACGGACGCCAAGGCGAAGGAACTGAAGCGCAGGGCCGACCGGCTGATCGGGTGGGCCCGGGAGGGGACCCTGGGCGCGCGACGGCTGGCGGCGGCGGAGTTGTTCGGGCCGAAGCCGTTGAAGGCCCTGTTCGAACACTGGGGGCCGCAGTTCCGGGACCGGTCGTCGGGGTTCACCCGGCTCGTCAAGTTGGGTCCGCGGCACGGGGACGGCGCGGGCCAGACCCTCGTCGAGCTGATCGGGGGGCGGCCCGGCGCGGCGGAAGGTGGAAAGGCCGCTGGGGCCGAGTGAGGCTTGCATCGGGCGCGGAGTCGCGCTATCATGTGTCGCCCCCTGAGGGCACGTTCTTTGGACGAAGTTCGGGGATCGTCTAATGGCAGGACCGCAGACTCTGGATCTGCTTGTCGAGGTTCGAATCCTCGTCCCCGAGCCGTGACCGCGGGCACAGTCCCGCGGGAAAGGCCCATTAGTCTAATCGGTTAGGACGCAGGCCTCTCAAGCCTGTAGAACGGGTTCGAATCCCGTATGGGCCACTCGTTCTCGTGACCGGTTTCCTTTCTTCACCATCGCCTCAGGAAGCGCTCGATCCCGTCCGTGGAATCGTCAATGAGGTCGTGCAGGAAGGCCTGGGCGTGGGTGACGGCGCCGTCCACGCCCGAATGGAGGACATGGGCGATGGAACGCGACCACCGCGCGGGGAGGTCGCGACGATGCAAGGGCGATGCGTTCTGGCGGGACGCGGCCATCTCGGTGAACATCCCGATGGACCGCTCCATGGCCGGCTGGATCAGGGGGTGGATCAGGCGTGCCCCGTACTTGGCGAGGCCCATCGGGTGCGAGCGGTCCTCGGCCCGCCGGTATTGCTTGAACTGGTCCTTGTTGTCCACGAAGCGGATGCTCGCGATGGGACGGCCCGCCCGGTCCCGTCCGGTCGCGACGAGGACGTTGCGGGTCTTGTAGCCCCAGATCCCGCGCAGGAACAGGTCCCGGCCCGCGTCGTCCGGTCGCAGGTCCGGGACGTGCCCCGTGTCCAGGAAGTAGCGATACACCAGCACGAAGAAGACCACGAGCCTCGCCGGAAGGTCGGGGTGGCGATCCAGCAACGGGCGGCCCTGCGGCTCCAGGAGGTCCTCGAGCGTCACGACCTCCTCGACCTGCCCCGCGCGCGCGACCGGAACCTCGGCGCGTTCCTGGAACGAGTAGAACGTGCGGTCAATCCGGGTGAAGGGATGCGGGTTCCCGTCCCGGTCGGGGATCCCGCCCCGGACCATCGCCTCGACCAGCAGGGCGTTCACGAGGTCGTAGAAGGAGTCCCGCTCGCACTCCGGGAGCGAGGCGACGAAGGCGGCGATCACGGGGAACCGGGACGCGATGGACGGGTTGAGCGGATTCCTGCGTTCCGGCATGTCCAGCCCGCTCGCGTGGACGAGGGCGCCGAACGCGACCCTTCCCGCGAGGCGCAGGCCCGAGGTGCTCGCGATCCCCGTGTAGGGCTCCACGTCGAAGATGGGATAGTCGTGGTGGGCCTCCAGCACGGCGAGCGCGAGTTCCAGCAGGTCCCCGTCGGATCGCCGGGCGGTCCAGGTCAGGGGGGCGCGCGACACGAACCACGACGCGAAGGCCCGGGCCGCGCGCTCGTTCGCGTCGGCTCGGGTCGCAACCTGGTCCGGGGACTGGTGGATCGAGACGGTGTAGTAGTTCACCTCGGGGGGCAGGAAGGTCTCGGTCCCGAACGCGTCGAAGCAGTGCCGGATGACCCGATCGGCGACCTCCCAGCCGATCTCGGGGTGCCGGGACCCCTCGAGGAACCGCAGCACGTCGCGCAGTCCGACCGTCATGGGGGCGTCGAAGAACTCGGCGAGCCGCTCTCTCATCGCGGTGTCCACCGGGTTCTCCCGGAGGTGGCGCTGGAACCGGACGAGGTCGTCCCAACCGCGGATGCGGCCCTGGAAGTACGGGTCCTCGTCCAGGATGCGGTACACGTCCAGCACGGTCCGGCCTTCGCGACCCTCCTCGATCAGGAAGGGCGGGGGGGAGCGTCGCGGCGCCCCGGCGCGACCGGACAGGGTCGCCCGGACCTCGTCGAGCACGTCGGGCGCGAACTGGACCTCCGGCGCGCCGAACGCGAAGTACGGGATCTCGCGGACCGCCTCGCGGGCGTCCAGGTGGACCTTGTCGCGGCACGGGGCCAGGTTGTACCCCGCGGGACCGAACGCCTCGGACATCAGGTGGCGGCGGATCACGCTCTCGCGGCCGCCGGACAGTTTGACGACATACTCGTAGATGTTCCCGACCTTCAGCAGGAACCGCGCGGCGATACGCTCGCCCAGGCGCCGCGCCCGGTTGCGACGCTCGCGGTCCGCGCCCAGGTCCCCCGCGCGTTCGGCCAGGATGTCCCCGAGCCGTGCGCCCTCGATGGCATGGACCTGGGTGTGCGAGCCCCGGGTGGACAGCGGCCTCAGCGCACCGCGCATGAGGCTCAGAAGGTCATAATCCATGAATTCAAACGATGTCATCAAGGACATCCTGCGCGACCCGTCTCGGTTCACCGCCGTCCCCTTTCTATCACGGATCCGCGCTGCCGCGAATCCAGTCAGAGGTCCCGAATCCGTCGTCAATTTCCGCAATTCTTTGAATAAACATGAAATCTGCTTCGTCTCATTTCACCGCCCTGGGGCCGCGACT
>DYKK01000384.1 GCA_020722625.1 Anaeromyxobacter dehalogenans | reverse complement strand
ACGACACCGGCTTCGTGGACCCTGACGGACGAGACCGACCCTTTGGCCGCGGGCCGTGCCCGCGGGCAAGAGGTCGGGGTGGACGTGGGCGCCGGGAACCCTTGGGCGAGTTTCTTCTTCGCTCGCCTTGCCCCTCGCTTCGTCAGGTTTCTGACACCGTCACCCCTCCCGGAGTTCGCGGACCCCGCGCCTGACGACCAACCCCCATTGCGGACTTGATTCCAACGGGTTGCGGAATCTGCCCCGGGACCCGGGCATGGGCCCGGGAATTGCAAAAACGGATCGCCCGGCCCGTTTCGGGGTTGTCGGGCGGACCAGGGTCGAGTATCATCCGCCCGGTTTTCGTCCCGCTCGCAAGGGTGAGGTGACCCATGTCGCGAACGATGAGGAAGATGTTCCGGGCGGCCGCCGTGATCGGTGCGGCGATCCTGACCGCCCCGTCCGCCCGGGCCCAGGAGTCCCTCGACGAGGAGGTCCCGTCCCCGGCGGTGACCACGGGGGCCGGGGCCGGGCAGGAAGGCCAGGAGATGCCGGATTCCGTGGCCCTGCTGACGGGAGGTTCCGCGGGAGGCGAACGCAAGAACGCCTTCGGCGGCTTCGTCTTGCTCGAGCAGCAACTCGGAGCCGGGACCTTCGTCAAAGACTCCCAGGCGCGCACCCCGTACTACGCGTGGCTCCTGTCCTTGCGGCCGCGCTACTACTTCACGAACCAGTTGTTCGCGGAACTGAGGCTCGACCTGCAACAGGAATTGACGACCTCGTACGGGACCTCGACGACCAAGAAGCGGCAGTTGATGCCCTCGGACACCCTCTTGACCGTGAAGTATCAGAACGTGGTCCGGATCCCGGGGGTGGATGTGGGGGTGTCGCCGTTCATCCGGATCGGGGCCCCGACCTCGTACGAGAGCCAGTTCCGCAACCTGTACCTGTCCGCGGCGGCCGGTTTCGACCTGTCGCGCCAGATCGGGCCGGTGTATCTGACCTACACGTTCCGGTTCAACAAGAACTTCAACAAGTACACGGTGGCGACCGTCCCGAAGGACGCCGACCGCCCGGTCATGGCGGCGCGCAGCGGGGGGGCCGAGGACCTGGGCGGGTCCCTGGCGACCGGGACGAACAACGTGAGTTTCTCGGTCTTCAACAGCCTGATGGCCTCGGTTCTCCTCACCGATGAGTGGACCGTCACGGTGCAGTGGGCCGTGGCGAACGCCTGGACCTACTACGCCGGGCCGGACGACCTCTACAAGGCCCCGGACGCCAAGGCCGGGCGGGGCCAACGGGACGTCATGGTCGGAGTCGTGGACCTGACCTACCAGCCCTGGGCGAACGTCGGGTTCTCGCTGGGGCTGAGCACGGAGCAGCCGGTCAAGACCGCGAACAACAAGACCATCCGCTTCCCGTTCTGGGACATCCACACCCCGGGCGACAACAACTCGGCCCTCTACTTCGACGTGTTCGCGACCTACTGAGCGGAACCCCCGTCAAAGGGTCGTCAGGACCTCGCGCACCTGCTCGACCGCCCACTCCAACTGTTCCTGCGTGATGACGAGGGGCGGGGCGAAGCGGACCACGTGCTCGTGGGTCTCCTTGCACAGGAGGCCGCGTTCCATCAGGGCCTCGCAGAACCGCCGGGCCCCGCCGGCCTCGGGGCGAAGTTCCAACCCGACGAAGAGACCGCGACCGCGGACCTCACGCACGTGCGGACTCTCGATGGACCGGAGGGCCTCCACGAGCCAGGTTCCCAGCGCCGCCGACCTCTCCACGAGCCGCTCATCGTCGAGGACGCGCAGGGCCTCGCGGGCCACGGCGCAGGCCAGGGGGTTTCCGCCGAACGTGGATCCGTGCTCCCCGGGGCGGAAGAGCCCCAGGACGCCGGCCCGTCCCACGACCGCGCTGACCGGATAGACGCCGCCCCCGAGCGCCTTCCCCAGGGCCGCGAGGTCGGGCCGGACCCCCTCGTGGTCGCACCCGAACCGCCTCCCCGTTCGGCCGAACCCCGTCTGGACCTCGTCCGCGATGAACAGGACGTTGCGCCGATCGCACAGGTCCGCGGCGGCCCGCAGGTACCCGTCGGGCGGCAGGATCACCCCGGCCTCGCCCTGGATCGGCTCGACGAGGAAGGCGGCGGTGCGGTCCGTGATCGCCCGCTCCAGCGCCTCCAGGTCCCCGTAGGGGACGACTCGGAACCCGGGCGTGAAGGGACCGAAGTCCTCGCGATACAGGGGCTCCGTGGAGAACGAGACCACACTGATGGTCCGGCCGTGGAAATTCCCCGCGCAGGTCACGATTTCGGCCTCGTACCTCGGGACTCCCTTGACCTGGTAGGCCCACTTGCGGGCGGCCTTGAGCGCGGTCTCGACCGCCTCCGCGCCCGTGTTCATCGGGAGGGCCATCTCCATTCCGGTGTATTCGCAAAGTTCTTTCAAGAATGGTCCCATCTCGGCATTGTGAAAGGCGCGCGACGTCAGGGTCACGCGGTCCAGTTGCTCCTTCGCGGCCCGCACGACCCGGGGATGACGGTGGCCATGGTTCAGGGCCGAATAGCAGGAAAGGCAGTCCAAATACCGCCGCCCCGCGGCGTCCCACACGAACACGCCCTCCGCCTCGGCGATGACCACCGGGAGGGGATGGTAGTTGTGCGCGCCGTATCGCTCCGCCAGTTCGATCAGTTCGCGAGAGTCCATTCGCAGCTCCGCTGAAAGCAGCCGCGCGGTACATACCAGAAGCGACGCGGGCGTTCAATCGCGGGACCCGAAT
>DYKK01000383.1 GCA_020722625.1 Anaeromyxobacter dehalogenans | reverse complement strand
CGCGCGAGGCCGCGCACCCACTCCGCCCAGCGAGGCCCCAGGCGGTCCCAGGCGTGACGCGAGGCGGCCTCGAGGGCCTCGCGACGCAGTCGGGACCGCAGGGCCGGGTCGCGCTGGAAGTCCCGGATCGCGCGGATGAGGCCCTCCACGTGCTCCGGCTGAAACAGGACGCCCCCGCCGTGCCGCCGGACCGCCGGACCGAGTCCTCCGGTGTCCGCGGCCAGGACGGGGAGGCCGCAGGACCACGCCTCCAGCAGGACCCGCGGCAGGCCCTCCGACCGGCCGAGCGTCCCGAACCGCGACGGCACGACCAGGGCGTCGTGCGTCGCCATCTCGGCCCGGACCCGCTCCGGGTCCGCCTCGCCCAGGAAGCGCACGCACGCCGTGGAACCGGCCCGGAGCGACGCCGCCTCCGGGCCGTCCCCGATCACGGTCCAGGTCACGGGCGGTCCCTCCCCCAGGTCGCGGGCCGCGCGGACCACCAGGTCCGCCCCCTTGATCCGTACGAGCCGGCCGACGAACAGGATCCGGAGCGGGCGCCCGTCGAGCGGTCGCGGTTCCGCGCTCGGCCGCAGGTCAATGCCCAGGGGGAGGACCTCGATCCGGCCCCGCGATGCCCCCCGCGCCTCGACCTCGCCGCGGACCGATTCCGAGACGCACGCGACCGACCCGGCCCGCGCGACCACGCCTCGCACCACGCGCGACAGCGGCGGGAGGCGGGCCGGCCACGGGGGGCCGGAATGGGCCACGACCCCGAAGGGACGCGAGGACCACCGCGACAGGAAGGCCCCGACGAGCCCCATGGGCAACAGCCAGTGGGCCACGATCACGTCCGCGAAGGCCGCGTGGACCCGGGCCTCGAGGGCGTACGCCGCGAGGAACGGCCCCAGGGTCGCCCAGGCGCGCGGGTCGCGGCGGAGGTTCGCCTCGAGCCCGGCCCCGTGGAACCCGCGGGCACGCGCGGGCAGCCACGCCGGGAGCCACGCGACGGTGGGATCGCCCTCCCGGACGGGCGGCGGTTGGAACGGATCCGGCGGCCTCGGAGCCGCCACGGTCACGTCCAGGCCCTCCCGCATCAGGGCCCGGCCCAGGTCGCGCACGAACCCCCCGCGCCAGTCCCCCTCGCGGCAGGGGTAGGAACTCGTCGGCATCAGGACGCGCATCGCCCGTCCTGTCGCGTGGCCTCCCGACCGTCCTTCTCCGGCCACGACCGGCTGGACCCGCCCGCCCGCCGCCGCGACCCCCTCGCCCTCGCCCACGCGGCGATCCGCACCACGAGGCCCCTCGCGACCACCAGCGGATAGACCCAGAGGGCCACCATCGGGCGAATCCGGGAGGGTTCGCCCCGGTAGATCGGGCGGACCGTGACCTGGGAGACCCTCCCGCCGGCCCCGACCACCGCGGCGAGCAGGTCGTTCGGGAACCCGTAGCGGGGGTAGATCCAGTCCAGGGGGAGGCGGTCGAGGAGGTCGAGGTTCAGCGCCGAGTACCCGCACTGCGAATCCATCAGGTCCCAGCGCCCGGTCACGACCCGGGTCAGGAACGTGAGTCCGAGGTTGCCCAGCCGGCGGCTCCCCGGCATGACCCGCGGACAGTCCGGATGAGAGAGGCGGTCCCCGGTCACGTAGTCGGCGCGTCCATCCGCCACCGGCGCGACCAGACCCGCGAGGTCGTCCGGGTCCATCTGGCCGTCCGCCGCCATCACCGCGGCGACGGAGACCCCCCGTCGCCGCGCCTCGCGGTAGCCGGTCAGGATCGCGGCCCCGACCCCGAGGTTCCGGTCGTGACGGACCACGACCGTGCCGGGCGACGCGGCCGGCAGGCGGATCGGGGTGCGGGACCCGTCGTCCACCACGATGCGGACCCCGACCCACTCCGGGACCGAGGCCAGGGTGCCGGCGAGCCTTCCGTCGGCCTCGTAAGCCGGGATGATCACGGCGACCCCCCGGCCCGCCCACCGATCCCCTGCCGCCGACGTGCCCATCAGAACTCGAAGGCGATCCCGAACAGGAAGGTGCGCGAGGACAGGTCGAAACTCCTCGAGGAACCGAAGTCGTTGACCCAGGACATCCCGTATTCCGCGAACAGATAGGTGTTGTTGACCCCCACGTCCGCATCGAAGGTCTGGGCCATGTCCGGGGACAGGAAGTCCATGTGAAACGCGAGCCCGACCGAGACATGTCCCCCGAACGTCCCCCCCTGGCCCGCGGCCCCGTCCTTCGACCGCGCCACCTGGCCCACGGCGTTCGTGATCCACCACAGGTAGTAATCGAAGCCGGCCTTGACCTGCGGGACCAGCGGAACCCGAAAGTTCTGCGCCAGGTAATCGAAGCGATAGACCGCGGAGAGGGACAGGGGGATCAGGTGGAAGGTCGTCGAGTCGTTGGACGCCTGCCCGTCCGCGAGCCGCGCCGTCCCCTTGTCCCGGGCGTACCCGAAGGACGCGCCGATCGCGACCACGCCGACCCGGTTGTAGAACTCGTACTCGTACTCGACCTGGCTCATCAGGATGCTGCCGCCGCCCATGACGTCCTTGTACGGGCTCGCCCGGCCCCCGAACTCCGAGTCGATCGAGGGACGGAACGGTCCGAACTTGATCTCCAGGACCATGTCCCGCGGCGATTCGGCCCGTGTCGGGACCGCAAGGAGGAGGGCGACCACGAATCCGGAACACGCGAGAGATCGTCTCACAGCCGCCTCCGTCTTCTCATGACCCGCCCGCCCACATACATTTTCTTGCCCCGCCCACCCACCCCCTCCGG
>DYKK01000027.1 GCA_020722625.1 Anaeromyxobacter dehalogenans | reverse complement strand
ATCCCGACGGACGAAAAAAATCCTTGACATCCTCGCCGGGGAGTCGTACTTGTTGAGTGGTTGAACCATTTGGCGGGTTGGCCGTGTTCGAGGCCGTGAGTCGAGACAGCATCGCGGACCAGGTGGCCCGGCAGGTCCGGCGCCTGATCCTGAACGACCGGATCGCACCGGGGGCGCGGCTCCCCGCCGAGCGGGACCTGGCCCAGCAGTTCGGCACGAACCGGAACACCTTGCGCGAGGCGGTCCGCCTCCTCGAGGAGGAGGGCCTGGTGCGCGTCCGCCAGGGCGGCGGCATGGAGGTCCTGGACTACCGGCGGGCGGGTGGCATCCACCTCCTGAGCCACTACCTCGCCGACGTCGAGGACCCCGCGAGGAGGGCGGCCTTCGTGATCGAGGCCGTGGCCCTGCGACGCGAGGCGATGGCCCTCGTGGCGCGGCTTGCGGCCACGGACCATTCGGACCGGGACGCGGCCGACCTCCAGGCGGCCTTCGCCGCGCTGTCCGAGGCCGTGGCCTCGGGCCGGGGAGTCGCGGCGGCCGACATCGCCTTTCACCGCTGCCTCGGGCTCGCCGCGGGCCGCCTGGTCATCACGTGGCTCGTCAACACCCTGGCCGACGCCTTCGAGCGCCTGGTGCGCGACGGGCGTCTGTGGGGGGTGGAAGAAGGGTATCTCGACAACCTGCGGGCCGTGCTGGACGCGGTCCTGGCCCGCGACCCCGACCGGGCGGCCGAGGCGGTGACCCGGCACTTCGAGGCCGCGGACGAGGCGCTCGTCCAGCGCATTCAGTCGTGGGGACCTCAGGGAGGGACGTGACATGGCGAAGACACCAAGGACGTGCGTGGTGACGGGCGCCTGCGGCTTCATCGGGAGCCACATGGTCGAAACCCTGGCCGCGGACGGACACGAGGTGGTCGCGACCGACCACCCGTCCGCCTTCGAGGCCGCGGGCAAGGTGGCCCGGATGAACGTGGACCTCGTGAGGCGGCTCGCGGGACGGGTGATTCCGGCGGACCTGACCGCGCCCGGGGCGATGGACGAGGTGGTACGCGGCGCGGACTACGTGTTCCACGTGGCGTCCGTGTTCAACTACTCCGTCCCGTGGGCGACCCTGTATCGGGTGAACGTGCAGGGGACCGCGAACCTCCTGGACTCCATCGAACGCGCGAACAACGGGGTCAAGCGCCTCGTCGTGTGGGGCGCCGGCGGGGTGTACGGCCCGCCCACGCCGGACAACACCCCCTTCACCGAGGAGACCCCGCCGAATCCGTCGAACAACTACCTGAAATCCAAGTGGTTTCAGGAATTCCTGACGATGGAACGGTGCACCCGCGCCGGGATCAAGTGGACGATCATCCGGCCGACCACGGTGTACGGGACGCGCCAGACCTACGGCACGCCGACCCTCTTCCGGCAAGCGTACCGGTCCGGGGTCGTCGCGATCCCC
This sequence comes from Anaeromyxobacter dehalogenans, assembly GCA_020722625.1. GTDB lineage: Bacteria > Myxococcota_A > UBA9042 > DTJE01 > DTJE01 > DYKK01. The sequence goes on along the minus strand of DYKK01000027.1, from coordinate 17,001 downwards.
GCGAACCTGACGGGACGCATCCCCTTCGTGCACGTGGAGGACGTGTGCGGCGCGGCCCTGCACCTGGCCAAGTATGCGTCCGGGGCCGACGGCGTGTTCAACGTCAACGACGATTCCCGGATGACCACGGTGGACGTGTTCCGCTACCTCGCCCAGGTCTATGGGAAGCCGTTCGTGAAACTCCCCGCGGTGCCCATCGGGGCATTGAAATCGGTCCTCGGGGTGGTTGCGGGCGTGAGCGGGGTGGTGTCCCGTCGCCTGGGGACGGCCCCGGTCCTGGAGCGGGACTCGGTGGCCTACTTCGGCGCGGACTTCACGTATTCGAACGAGAAACTCAAGAAGGCCGGCTACGAGTTCAGGCACCCGGACCCGAAGCCGGCGCTGGCCGAACTCGCGCGGTGGTTCGTGGAGCAGGACCTGATCTGAGGGGCGACCCCTCCAACAGGAGGTCAAGGACGATGGACGGCACGATCTTGCGACCGGACGGACGGCGGTACACGTTCCTGGACCTGGCCCTGGCCCCGGACGAGGTGCTCGATCGCATCCTGCGGGCCGGGCGCTCCCCGGACGTGCGTTCCCTGGCCGGGTGGGAGTTCAAGGGGTTCAACGCGCTCGACCTGACGGCGTTCCTGGGGTTCCGCAAGTTCAAGAAGGGGTTCTACTCGGAGCGACCGCCGGCCCACGCCGCGGACCGCATCCGCGGCTACAACGTGAAGGTCCGCCAGAACGGGATCGCGGAGCCCTGGGAGGCGGTCATGTCCGGGGGGCGCCCGGTGCGGCACGGGTTCTACGACGTCTATCCGGTGGACCCGGGCGAGAAGGACAACCTGGTTCCGAACGCGCTGCTGATCAACTACGACTGCGGCCGCAACCCGCTCTTCGACCCGAGTCGCTTCCTGCGCGACTACCTCGTCCAGGTCTATCCGGACAACCCGGACCTCCTCCTGGGCAAGGCCACCATCGCGCTGGGTCCGTGGCGGCCCGCGGTGTCGTATTTCATCCTGGAACGCGACAACCAGCCCGAGCCCGCGCAAATCCGCCATTGATTTCCGCAATTCTTCGAATAGACATGAAATTTGCTTCGTATCATTTCACCACCCTGGGGCCGCGACTTCCAAGTCGCGGCTGGCACGAAACCAAGACATATCAAGGTGTTCCGTCGTGCTACCGAGATCGGGGTGACGGATCGTGGGTCGGCCGCGCAGCTTCCCTGAACGCGGGTCAGAAGGCGTCCGCGCGCAGGGCCTCGGCGCGGTCCGTCCGCTCCCAGGTGAACTCGGGCTCGCTGCGGCCGAAGTGTCCGTAGGCGGCCGTGGGGGTGTAAATGGGACGCAGGAGGTCCAGTTGCCGGGAGATCATCCCCGGCCGGAAATCGAAGTGCTTCTGGACCAGGGCCGCGATGCGCTCGGCCGGGATCTTCTCGGTCCCCTGGGGGTCCACGAGGACGCTGACGGGCTCCGGGACCCCGATCGCGTAGGCGATCTGGACCTCGCAACGGTCCGCGAGCCCCGCGGCCACGATGTTTTTGGCCACGTAGCGGGCGTAATAGGACCCGCTGCGGTCCACCTTGCTCGGGTCCTTGCCCGAGAAGCAGCCCCCGCCGTGCCGGCCGAAGCCGCCGTAGGAATCCACGATGATCTTGCGGCCGGTGAGCCCGCAGTCGCCCATGGGACCGCCCACCACGAAGCGGCCCGTGGGATTGACGTAGATCGTCGTGTCGCGGGTCATCAGGGAGGCCGGAATCACGGGCTTGATCACGTGCTCGATGACGCCCTCGCGCACCTGTTCCAGGGTGGAGTCCGGCGTGTGCTGGGTCGAGACCACGACCGCGGTCACCTCGCGTGCGCGTCCGTCGTCGTACAGGACCGACACCTGCGACTTCCCGTCGGGGCGGACGAACGGCAGGACCCCCTGCCGGCGGACCTCGGCGAGGCGCCGCGTCAGGTGGTGCGCCAGGATGATGGGCATCGGCATGAGTTCGGGCGTCTCGTTGCAGGCATAGCCGAACATCATCCCCTGGTCCCCGGCGCCCTGGGTCTCGGGGGTGCCGCGGTCCACGCCCAGGGCGATGTCGGGGGACTGCTTGTCAATGGAGGTCACGACCGCGCAGGTCTTCGAATCGAAGCCCATGGTCGGGTCGGTGTAGCCGATGCGCTCGATGGTCTGGCGCACGATGGCGGGGACGTCCGCCCAGGCCGAGGTCGTGATCTCGCCGGACACGAACGCGAGGCCCGTGGTGACCAGCGTCTCGCAGGCGACGCGGCAGCGCGGGTCCTGCGCGATCAGGGCGTCGAGGATCGCGTCGGAGATCTGGTCCGCGACCTTGTCCGGGTGGCCTTCAGTCACGGACTCGGACGTGAACAGGAACCGTTCTAGCAACATGGTCAGTCCCTCCGGAAACGCTGCGGCTTTCTAACGCCCCGGCGGGGTGAAGTCAAGGAATTGATCCGCGGGATGAGTCCGGATCGGGCGGCGAGGCGTCCCTCTGCATCCGGGCGCCCCAGCGGGCGAGGAGGACCGTCGCGACCATCAGGCCCACGAAGGCCGCGAGCCCGAGCCCCTGGCCCGCGGCCCCCGCGAACCACGGGGCGGGCTCGGAGGCCAGGACGGGTTCGCCCGTGGCGCTGACCTTCTGGGAGAAGTCCACCCCGATGCTCAGGAACCGGACCGCGAACCCCGTCTCCTTCAGGCGCAGGACCGCGCTCAGGATTCCGAAGATCGCGGCGCCGGCCATGAGGCCCGAGGCGATGAGCATCCCCTGCTCCTTGCGGGCCTGGCGCACGGCGTCCGATCCGCCGCTGCGGGCCACGAGCCACGCCACGAAGCCCCCGACCAGTTGCGCGGAGGTCAGCGAGATGGGCAGGTACATGCCGAGCGCGAACGCGAGCGTGGGGAGGCCGGCCATGGTCACCAGGAGGGAGAGGAGGGCGCCCAGGGCGTACAGCAGGTACGGCTGCTCGCCGCCGGTCATCAGGCCGCGGACCACGGCCGCGATCATGTTGGCCTGGGGGGCGGGGAGGACCTCCTCGTTGGACACGAGCCGGCCGCCTTTCTCGATCAGGAAATGGTATCCCTGGTCCATCAGGGGGATGACCACGGCCACCACGAGGGCCGCGACCGCGAGCCCCGCGAACTTCCAGACCTGCTGGTTGCGGGGGGTCGCGCCGATCCAGTAGCCGATCTTGAAGTCCGAGATGAGGGCCCCCGACGTGGACAGGGCAGTGCACACCGCCGTGCCGATCACGAGGGCGACGAAGATGCCGGCCGGCCCGAAGAGACCGGCCGCGGCCATGACGAGCGACGACAGGACCACGGTCACGAGGGTCATGCCGGACACGGGGTTCACGCCCACGATGGCGATGGCCTCGGCCGCGACCGGGGTGAACAGGAAGCACAGGAAGAACGAGATGGCCATCCCGATCAGGGAGTAGAGGACGCTCGCACCCAGGTCGTACCCGCCCTGCTGGAGGCAGACGACGAAGAAGAGCACGCCCATCCCGAGCGTGGCGAGCAACTGGATCAGGAGGACGTTGCCGGGCCGCAGGTCGTGGTCGGTGCGCAGGGTCTCCGGGGCGCCCTTGCGGCCCAGACCCTGGAAGCCGAGCGCCACGGACCCGGCGATGATCCGGCCCATCCGGATCAGGCCGATCAGGCCGGCCATGGCGATGGCCCCGATCCCGATGGGCTTGATGAAGGCCCCGAACAGGTCGCTCTCGCTCATCTGCGCGATGGAGTAAGTGGCTCCGGCGTAAGGAACGTCGCCCACGTGCTGCCCCACCAGGAACACGAGCGGGACCATGACCAGGGAGGCGAGCACCGACCCGGCGAAGATGATGGCGCAGTACCGGAGCCCGATGATGTATCCGAGCCCGAACAGGGCCGCGATCGCGGTCATCTTCAGTTCCAGCCGGAAGCCGTGCAGCCATTCGCCCGCGCGTCCCAGGAGCACGCGCGTCGTGAGCCCCGGGTTCCAGGCGTGGACGGCCTCGACCACGAAGTCGTACAGACCGCCCAGGCAGAACGAGGCCAGCAGGACCTTGCCGCCGCCGCCCCCCGTGGACTCGCCGGACACGAGGATCTCGGTGGTCGCGGTCGCCTCGGGGAAGGGGAGTTCCCCGTGCCGGTCACGCACGAAGTGGCGGCGCAACGGGATGATCAGCATCACGCCCAGGGCCCCGCCCAGGAAGCAGGCCAGGAAGATCTGCCACCAGTGGACGTCCGCGATCTGGTTCAGGTACAGCGCGGGGACGACGAAGGCGGCCCCGGCCGCGACCACGCCCGACGCCTGTCCGATGGACTGGACGATGACGTTTTCGAGGATGGACGACCGCCTCGCGCGCATCCTCCCGAAGAAGATGGCGGCCACCGCGATGGGGATCGCGGTCTCGATGCCGCTGCCGGCGCGCAGGGCGATATAGACCGCGGCCGCGGCGAAGACGGCCACCATCGTCAGGCCGAACGCCACCGACCAGGTCGTGACCTCGGGCACGGGGCTCGATGCGGCCACGATGGGCTCGTATCGCTCGCCCGGTCTCAGGGGGCGATAGGCGTTCTCGGGGAGCAGCCTTCCTCCGGACGGGGGCGCGTCCATGTCTCCTCCTTCTCGACGGACACCAGCGCGGAGCGTACCGCAACGGGCGGCGCCTGACCAGGATCCGCCAGGAAACTCCGAAAAACCTCGAAGTCACTTCAAGACGACCACGTACCGATTCACCACCCTGGAGCCGCGACTTCCAAGTCGCGGCCGGCACAAAACCGCGAGAAATCGAGATGTTCCGTCGTGCTTCCGACTTCGTGACGGCGGATCGTGGCTGGGGAAGACCCCTTGACAACCTGCCGAACGGATCAATCTTGTGGGCGTCGAGGGCAGCGGGCCGACGACGGAAGGCCCGGAAACGAAAGCCCTTCATAGACAACGGTATTTAGAAGGTCACTGTTGAGAAAGGAGGTGTACCATGATGCTCCAGAGGTGGGATCCGATCCGGGACTTCGAGAGGTTCCACGAGGAGATGGACCGCATCTTCCGTGGCCTCGGGACCGGGCGGGCGGTGCCCGTCCAGACGGACGTGACGTGTCCGTTCGCGGTGGACGTCCTCGAGGACAAGGACCAGGTGGTCCTCAAGGCGGAACTCCCCGGGGTCAACCCGAAGGACGTGGACCTGCACGTCGAGGACAACGTCCTGACGATCTCGGGCGAGAAGAAACTCGAGCATGAGGACAAGAAGGACTCCTACCTGCGGATCGAGCGGTACTACGGGAAGTTCTCGCGGGCGTTCACGCTGCCGCCGTACGTGGATCCGAACCAGGTCTCCGCGGAGTACAAGGACGGCGTGCTCACCGTGACGCTGCCGAAGCGGCCCGAGACCAAGCCGCGCCAGATCCAGGTGAAGGCCGGCTGACGCGCGTCCATCGGAAACCGGGGACCGGTCCCGGCGGCCGGTCCCCGGCGGCCCCAACTCCACCGCAAGATTTTACAACCCATTGAACCTGTTGGGTTTGACGCGGATTCTTGTTCACCACCATCTCACAGCAGCGGGTGTGCGACTTCAATCCGCAATCCGCGTTCCGAAATCCGCAATCCGAAATCCGAAATCCTGATTCGCCGCCCTCGAGGCGGCGAATCAGGGGCGGCCTTGCCCTCTTGTGCGAATGCGCTATCATCCCGTCCCGGAGATCGCTGGAGGACGCGATGGGCAAGCATTCGAAGACCCCGAAGATGAGGCGGCGCGCCGGGCAGGCCAGGAAGAAGGCGCGCGAGAAGCGCAAGACCGCCGCGAAGGCCGCCGGGGGGAAGCGATGAGCGACCCCGACTGCCTCTTCTGCAAGATCGTGTCGGGCGACATCCCCGCGGCCTTCGTGTATCAGGACGACGACATCGTCGCCTTCCGCGACATCCATCCCGTGGCCCCCACCCACGTCCTGGTCATCCCGCGCAAGCACGTCGCGTCGCTCGCGGAGGCGGGGCCGGAGGACGAGGTCCTGCTGGGGCGCCTGATGCTCGGGGTGCGACGGGTGGCGATGGACCTTGGGCTGGTCGCGCAGGGATACCGCACCATCCTCAACACGGGGTCCGGGGCGGGCCAGAGCATCTTTCACCTGCACGCGCACCTCCTGTCCGGGCGCCGGTTCTCGTGGCCGTGAGGCGGTGGGGGACCTGTCAAACCCCAAGCAAGGCGGCCGCGCCTTCCGCGTGGTAATCGGAGATTCTCGGTCCGATTGGTCTTGACACGGGCGGTCCGCGTCTCCACTATGGTGCTGGCCGGCGCCGAGTCGCAGGACGGGCGCCATTCTCAACTCGAGTGACCAGGAGAGAACCGATGAAGGACCGCAAGCCCGCCTACCTGACCGCGCGGCAACCCTCGCAGGACCCGGGGCACGTGACCGCCGTGTCGGACGCCACGTTCGAACGGGAGGTCGTCCAGTCGGACCTCCCCGTCTTCGTGGACTTTTGGGCCCCTTGGTGCGCGCCGTGCCGGATGGTGTCACCGGTCGTGGAACAATTGGCCCGCGAGTACCAGGGGCGGATGAAGTTCGTGAAACTGGACACGGAGCGCAACCCGGGGGTGCCCGGTCAGATGGGGATCCGCTCCATCCCGACGCTCGTGATCTTCAAGGGGGCCGAGGTCGCGGATTTCCGGGTCGGGGCCGCGCCCGCGGAGGACCTGAGGCGGATGATCGATCGGGCCCTGGGCGAGAAGAAAGGTCTCCTGTCCAAACTGTTCAACTAGTCGTCGCAGCCGTTGCAGGGCCGGACGGACGCCGCGCGGGCGGGAAGCGCCGGGTCATCCACACCAGCAGGAACAGGCCGGGAAGGGCCGCGACGGTGGTCAGGGCGAAGTACCCGGCCCACGAGACGCGGTCCGCGACGGCCCCGCCCGCCGAGGCGAACAGACGGCCCGCGAAGGCCGCGAGCGACGACAAGAGCGCATACTGGGTCGCGGTGAAGGCCACGTTGCACAGGCTCGACAGGTAGGCGACGAAGGCCCCGGCCGCGAGCCCCCCCGACAGGTTCTCGACCGCGATGGTGGCCGCGAGGGCCGGGAGGGAAGGTCCCACGACCGCCTGGAACACGAACATCAGGTTGGACGCGGCCTGGAAGACCCCGCCCACGAGGAGGCTCGGGAGGATGCCCAGGCGGGCTACGAGGACCCCCGCGACCCCGGTCCCCAGCAGGGTCATGGCGAGCCCGAACCCCTTGCTGACGACCCCGATCTCGGTCTTTGTGAACCCGAGGTCCAGGTAGAACGGGTTGGCCATGACCCCCAGGAGGGAGTCCCCGTACCGATAGAACGCGACGAAGAGGAGGATCGCCCACCAGCCGGGGCGGGTCGTGAACTCGAGGAACGGCCGGACCGCGGCCTCGCGCGCGCGGAGAAGGAGGCGGCGCAGCGGGTCCCGGGCGGCGGACGACGGGACGGGCGCGGCCGGGGGGGCCGCGGGCTCCGGGTTCAGGAGGGTCGCGAGGACCCCGACCGACATCAGGCCGGCCATGACGGCATACGCGGCGAACCAGTCCGCGAGGTCCGCGACGATCAGGCATCCGCCGCCGGCCGCCAGCATCCCGATGCGGTAGCCGAACTGGACCGCCGCGGCCCCCGCGCCGAGTTTCATTTCGTCAAGGATCTCCGTGCGATAGGCGTCCACGGCGATGTCCTGGGTCGCGGAGAGGAAGGCCACGACCAGGCCCCAGGCGACGACCGCCCTCAGGCCGGCCGGGGTGGCGGGGTCGGCCGAACCGAGGACCGGGAGCGCGGCGATCAGGCCCGCCTGTGACGCGAGCAGCCACGCGCGGCGCCGTCCCAGGCGTCGCGTCAGGAAGGGCAGGGGGAGGCGGTCCACGATCGGGGCCCACAGGAACTTGAGCCCGTAGGCCATTCCCACCAGGGTGACGAAGCCGATCTCGGTCAGGGAGACGCCCTCGTCCCGCAGCCACGCGGACAGGGTCGGACCCACGAGCAGGAGGGGGAGGCCGCTCGCGAACCCGAAGAACACGATGGAGAGGACGCGACGGTCCCGATAGACCGCGAGGGAACGAACCCAGGGTCCGGGCATGGTCACCGCCGCGCGGCCCGCAACTGGTGCGCGCTGCGGACCACGTTCAGCACGCCCAAGTCCGGCAGGCGGTACAGGACCGACGCGCCCCGGCGGCGGTCCTCGACGAGGCCCACGGCCCGCAGGAGGGCCAGGTGCTTGGACACCGTGGACTGGTCGCTCCCGACGAGGTCGCGCAACTCGCTGACCGTGGCCTCGCCCCGGCCCAGCCGGTCAATGATCAGGAGCCGGGACTCGGACGACAGGGCCTTGAGGACTCGGCTGACATCCCGATAGACGGTGGGGCCGGTCATGGAACACCTCCTCGGACCGGATCGTAGGGCGGGAGCGCGGGGAGCGCCAAACGGACGGCACGCGGAGGGTGAGGAATGCGGTAGAGTAGGGTCGCGCGGGTCGCGAGGGGTGCGCCATGCTGCGGGTGGGATGGGGCCGGGCGGAGTTCACGCCGGAGGGACCGGTGCCCCTGGCGGGATACGCGCACGCGAGGGAGCGGACCTTTCGGCGGGTGCGCGACCCCCTGTTCGCGCGGGCGGTCGTGTTCGAGGACGGGGAGACGCGGGCGGCGCTCGTGATCTACGACCTGTTGCTGGTCGTGGACGAACTGGCGCGCGGGGTGCGGGAGCGGCTGCGCGACGCGGGGGCCTTCGTGATGGTCCACGCGACGCACACGCACTCGTCGGTCGGCGGGTTCGTCCCGGGGCTGCTCGGGAGGCTGTTCGCGGGGGCGCACCGGCCCTGGGTCCTCCCGCGCCTGGTCGAGGCCGGCGAGCGGGCGGCGCGGGTGGCCCTGGAGGGGCTGGCGCCGGCCGAGGTCCGGGCCTCGTCCGTGCCCCTGCCGGGCCTGAACGGGAACCGGCGGGACCCGCGCGGACCCCGGGACGAGGAACTGACCGTGGTGCGGATGGCCCGGGAGAAGGACCTCGGGGTCCTGGTCAGTTACCCGGCGCATCCCGTGATCGTCGGGGAGCGGGACCACCACGCGGTGTCCGCGGACTTCCCCGGGGAGGTCGTCCGGTTGCTGGAGCGCGATGTGGCGTTCGCCGCCTTCCTGCAGGGGTCCCTGGGTGGGGTGGACGTGCTGTTCCCGGCCGATCCCGGCATGACCGCGGACCGGAACCTGTCCCTCATGGCCGAACCCGTCGCCCACGCGGCGATCAACCTGGCGCGGCTCGCGGCCAGGGGCGAGGAGGCGGCGGCGGGGGTGCGGGTCGCGAGCGAGGAGTGGGACCTGCCTCGCCCCGACCCGCGGCCGTTCTTCGAGGACCAGGGGGTCGCCGGGCTCCTGGGTGGACCCCTGGCAGCGGTCCTGGGGCGACTGGTCCCGGCGTCGCTCCGGACCGCGAGGGTCCAGGGGATCCGCGTGGGGTCGTTCGCGGTCGTGGGGACGCCCGCGGACCTCGGGGTGCGGGTCGGGCTTGCGATCAAGGCCCGGGCCCGCCGGGCCGGGATCGCGCACCCGGTCGCGGCCTCGCAATGCGACGGCTACATCGGGTACCTCCACCGGGCCGAGGATTACCGCCTCACGCCCCCGCCCTCGCACCGCGGCATGGCCTGCTACGAGAACGCGATGTCCTTTTTCGGCCACGGCGCGGGCGAGCGGACCCTCGAGGCCGCCTGCCGCGTGGTGGAGCGACTCGCCTCGGCCGAAACCCCCTGACCGGTCCGCTCAGATCTCCCACTCGCCCTCGCCCGGCAGGTCGAGGACCTCGTCCAGGGGCGAGGTGACGCCGCGGCGAAGCGACAAGTCCTGGCCTCCGACTTCCTGGAGGATCTGCTCCAGGGTCTTGCCGCGGACCGCGGAGCGGCGGTACAGCCACCACAGCAGGAAGCTGATCGGGTGGAAATAGGTGAACACGCCGTGGTCCCATTGCGCGCCGATATGCTTCGCGACGTTCTCGGTCAGCCAGAGGTACTGGAGATACGTGCGGACCTCGTCCGTGAAGACCCACGATGCACCGGACGCGCCCTGACCGAGTCGCCGGACCCAGTCCTCTTCCTCCTGGGCCTTCATCAGCGTGTCCACCCACCGGACCTGGTCGGACCACTCCGAGACGTGGCGGGTGATCATGCGGCGCAGGGCCGCGCGGATCCTCAGGATGTCGCGGTCGTCCTCCTCGAAAAACCCGCGGATCTGGGAGGATCCGAGGGTCTTGACGGTCCGGTAGGGAGGCTCGAAGGCCTGGGGATCCCCGAACAGGGCGAGCAGCGAGCGGGACCGCACCACGAGGTCCGTGGACTCGGGTTCGTCGGGTCCGACCTGGAGGTACTTCCCATACAGGGAGAGTTCCATCGCCTCGGCGTAGGAGGCGTCTGCGAAGACCTCGACGTGGAGCACGGGCCGGCGGTCCTCGCCCCGGCCGAACTCGCCGACCCGCCACAACTCGTCCCGGGGGGTCAACCGGATCGCCGCGTTCTCGTCGTCCGCCGGCGAGAACAGGCCCACGTACCCCTTCTTCAGGGCCTCGACCTGGTGGGTCTTGGGATTCGTTTCGAGCAGGGCCCCCTTCGGGCCTTCGCTCGGGGGAACCGCGTTCGAGGCGTGGGCCGCGAGTCTCTGGAACAGTCCGGTGGCGGGGGGGGCGCCCCAGTCCACCCCGTCCAGGTGCATGTACAGAGAAAACACGGTCAGCACGTTCTCGGCCGCGGGCGCGCCCGGCTGGGTCGGGGCCGGCTCGGGGACGGAGAACCGTGGCGGCAGGCGGATGCGGTGGCGCAGGAGCACGAAGTTGTTGCTCCCCAGCTCCGGCCACGATCCCTTCGGGACGAGGTGGGCCGCGACGAGGTCTCCGGGGAGCATCGGGCGGACCATGGCTCCGGGCTGCACCGGGACGTGGATGCCGCCGTGCCACGTCTGGTTGACGCCCATGGGGTAGTAGCCGCCCCCGGCGTGTCGCTCGATCGCACGGCAGAAGGCGTCCAGCAGGCGCTCCCCCGTCTCCTCGGTTCCGATGGCCGAGGTCACGGCCCGGCGGGCCGCCTCCTCCGAGGCCCAGACCTCGCGGCCAAGCCGTTCCGCGCCCGCCCTCGCCAGCGCCTCGGCCACCCCGACCGGGATCGCGGGGACCGTGGCCTCCTCGGCCCGCAATCCGGCCAGGATGCGCTCCCAGTCCAGGCCGGGTCCCGGGTCCCACTTGCCCGCCGAGGAATGCCAGTGGCACTGGATCCCGCGGAACTCCGCCGGCGGCGGGGCCTGCAACACCGAGTCCAGGATGCCCCCATCCTCGCCCACGGGGAACACGGGCTCGATGCCGAGGTCCTCGCACAGGACCCGCAGCAACTCGATCAAGGACCGGTACTGCGGCTCCGTGTAGTTGTAGGACCGGAACACCGCGCCGTTGATCTCCCGGTCCGGAGAGACCGTCCGCCCTCCGGCCGCCGCCTCGGAGGGCTGCGCGTTCACGAGGTTAGGCGCCGGGTTGTTGAGGTCGATCCCCACGCTGACCGCATTGACCCCGGCCGCGTGCATCGCCTCATCGGCCACGTCCGTGGCCTGGTAGATGTGGCCGTCCGCATCCACCATGAAGTGGGTCGAGAGCCCGCGGGCCAGCAAGGTCTGGAAGCACCCTCGGCTGGACACGGCGCCGTCGTGGTGGAGGACGACCGTGTGGATGACCTGTCGCAAGGCCTTGAGCGGGTCCCCCTCCCCGGCCTCGGACCACCCCACGCCCCCGAGCCCGGCCCGCCCCTGCAACGGGGGGGGCAGGCGCCTCGGCCTCACGTGGGGCGCGCTCTCGTTCAGGTCGTTGGTGTACATCCGGGCCGTGGTGACCGCGCCGTATTCTTGGTAAAAGGACATCCCCCCCGGGTCCAGAAAGGTGGTGACCGGAATGTCCGGGGGCAGGTCGCGCGGACGCCCTGCGATGATGATCCTCCCCATGTTCCCCCGTTATTTCCCGGGACGTTTCAGGGTCGGGACCTTGCCCGGGGCCTTCGGGGCCTTGGGGACCTTTCCGCCGCCCTTCTTCACGAGCCGCTTCGCCAGTCCCACGATCCCCTTGCCCATCATCCACACGAACGCGATGGCCATGAGCCCCCCGACGACCACCGCGGCCCAGAACACCGGCGGGCCGATCCCGTGCCCGAGTTTCGAGATCACGTACCCCCGTGCGCGTGCCAGGGGACGCTCGAAGAAGAAGACGCGCGACCCCGTCCGGAACCGATAGGGCGCCGACGTGACCCGTTCCGGGCCGGCCAGGGCCACGGCCAGGGAATACTCCCGCCCCGGGTCAAGACCCACGGGGGGGACCACGACGACCTGGGACTTCATCTCGTCGGCCAGGGCCTGGGGAGTGTCCTTGGCCAGGAGCGCCACATTCCCGGCGGACCGGAACGTCCCGCCCGTCTTCAGGGAGACGGCCTGAAGACGCCGGGCCCCGACCTCGTCCGTCCCCGGCAGCGCGATCGCGTGCACCCGCACGCCCGCGGCCCGCAATCGTTGCACGAGCATGACGAGGTACTCGCGCACCACGTCCTCGCGCCGGCGCAAGGCCGTCGCGACCCGGGGGATCGCGCACTCCAGGACCTCCCGGGTGCACTCCGACGAGCCGCCTTCATGGTCGTCCGCGGGAGTCCCCCGGCCGCGTCCCGGATCGGATCGGCCCGCCCACCCCTCCCCGGCTCGCGCCGCGCAGGACTTCGCCTTCTCGGTGCAGGCCCGATTGCGGCCGATGTGGTCGCTCGCCAGGTCGGAGACCCGCAGGTAGCCGTCCCGCCCGTCCGACAGGAGGAGGATCAGGCGCTCGGCCTCGGGCTCGGACCCGGCCATGAGCAGGCGCGCCGCGGCCTCGACGGCCCCGGTCGCGAAGGGCTCGAAGGACTCGAAGGACTCGTCGGTCCGGCGGCGCTCCAGCACGCTGTGGCCCCGGCTCTCGGCCTCCCTGCGGACCTCCTCGGCTTCGCGGATCCCGAAGAGGCGCGGGAACAACCCCTGCCCGGGCGGCAAGACCCTGATCCATCCCTGGACCGTGTCGGGTTGCTCCGCGAGTCCCCCGCACGGCAGGCCGGCCCCGTCGGGGCGCTCGCCCGCGGCCTCGCGCCGCAGGCGGCCCAGGCAGTTCTGGTACTCGTTGAAGTCCCGCCACTCGCCGCGCTGCCCGTCGGGGCTCCACAGGACCTGGATCGTGTCCCCGTACAGGAGGACCGTGACGCGGGCGTCCTTCCTGAGCCCCTTCAGGAGGGTCTGGATCGCCTGGGACAAGACCTCGCGCACGTCCGGGGCGACGTCGGCATGGGACGCGACCACGATCACCACGGCCTGGGCCACGTCGGACTTCCCGATGGGCCGGATCTTCCCCGAGAACCCCTTCGCGGCCACGTCTCCCTCGAAACGGGTGAGGGGAGAGGCCCCCAGGGGGTTGACGGCCTCGTGTCCCGGCGCGAGGTACACGTCGAGCCCGTGATCCAGGATCCGGATCGGCTGTCCCCCCTCCCCGAGCGCGGTCACCAGGATGCGCCAGCGTCCGGGGTCCCACGCCTCCACGCGATCCACCTTGACCTGGGGCCACTCGGGGTCGCCGGTGCCGGCACGCGCGAGCCCGGACGCGCCCAGGAGGAGGGTCGCGACGACGATGGGGCCGGCGCGGGTCATGCCGTCAACACCCAAAGCGGTACGCGGCGATCCGGAAGCCCCCGAGCGCCGTGTGGACCGGGCCCACCGTCAGGATGAAGTCGTAGCGACCCGGTCGCACGGGCGACGGGGGCCGGGCCTCGACCTCCAGGAAGCGCCACCACCGCCCCGCCGGCGGCCGGACGGGGGCCGCACCCGCGGGCCGTCCGTCCCGCAGGACCAGGACGCGCGCCCGCGACGGGTCGAGTAGCGGCGGCCACCACACGCGGATGCGCTCCCCGGGAAACCGCGGGGTGGTCGGATCCGGGGGTGCGGGCATGGCCGCCGCGAGGCCCGACACGGGGCGCAGCGCGGTCCAGAACAGCCACCCACCCGCCACCCACGCCAGCAGACCGCGGCGCGAAACGAGGGGTCCATCCGGGATGGCCGGGGAACCGATCACGCGACGACTCTCACCGGTTCCAGTCCGCCGTGAGCCGCGCGATGTCCCGGCGGGTCGCCTCCGGGATGTCGGTCCACTGGACGAACAGATAGAACGACAGCCACAGGAGGACCACGTCGAAGACGGTCCGCGCGGGCATCACGTCCAGGATCACGCCTCCCACGAAGGCCACGACGACCGTGATCCAGACCATGTTCAGGATGACCTTCAGGTGCCAGGACCACTTCCGCTCGTGATGGCTGATGTACGGGACGAGCGAGAGGTTCATGAACCCGAGGAAGACCACAAGCGCCACTCCGGCCCACCCCATGATCCCCGAGTTTGCGAAGAGGTGGGAGTTGACGAGCGAGACCATCATCAGGGCCGCGGCCGGGCGCGGGAACCCGATCCAGTACCCCGGGATGTCGAGGCGGCGCACATTGAACCGGGCGAACCGGATGCAGCCGCAGACCGAGGGGATGAGGGCGACGAGGACACAGACCGCGAGCCGCAGCCACGACCCCTCGTCGGCGCCGGGAAGCACGGCGACCTTGCGGAAGGCCAGGTACAGGACGAAGGCCGGGGCCACCGAGTAACTCGTGAGGTCCGCGACGTTGTCGAATTCCGCGCCGAAGCGGTTCATCTGGCCGAGGAGGCGCGCCACCCTTCCGTCGAAGAGGTCGAAGAAGAACGCGCCCAGGATGCAGACGCCGGCCCAGAACACGTGGACCGCGGCCTCGTCGGCGGTCTGCGCGTCCATGCCCTCCATCGCCACGAGCACCGCGCCCATCCCGAGCGCGATGTTCCCGACCGTCATCAGGTCCTTGGCCTTGAAAAACAACGCCCCGGCCTCCTAGTCCACCAGGTCCTTCTTTTCCCCGAGGGACTCGAGCGCGTGCAGGAAACTCATCCAGTGCTGGCGGCTCGCCTCGGTCACGTCGCTCGGTTGGGCCTTCTGGAAGACGGCGTCCGCCACGTAGATCGGGGCCTTGGCCCTCAGGGCGAGCGCGATGGCATCCGACGGCCGGCTGTCGATCTGGACCACCCCGCGCCCCCGTCGGACGTGAAGCACGCCGTAGAACGTTCCCTCTCGGAGGTCCACGACCTCGACCTTCTCGAGGCGGCCCCCGAGTGTCTGGATCACGGCGGCCAGGAGGTCGTGGGTCATCGGCCTGGGCATCGAGGTCCCCTGGAGCGCGACCAGGATGGCCGTGGCCTCCGCGATCCCGATCTGGATGGGCAGCGTCTCCTCGCCCTCCACGGCCCGGAGGATCACGACCGGGGTCTTTGTTTCCTCGTCCGTGATCAGCCCGAAGACGTGGACGAGCACCGGCATCCGCCCCTCCCTTCTCCAGGAACCCGCCCCATGTCAGGAGCGCGTCCCACGTGCGTCACCGCTCCCCTGGGCACGCAATCCCCTGTTCGCGTCAGCCACTTCCTCGCGTCCGACCCTCCCCGTTTCCTCGGACCGTCCCGCGCAGGCAGTGCGCGAGGACCTCTTCAATGTGCACGACGACCAGGTCCCCCGGGGACACGGGCCGTCCCTCCGGGGGCGGGAAGTGCACCAAGTAGTTCGTGCTCGTCCGGCCCATCCACTGGACTGGCCCCTCCAACCGCCCCCCGCTCGTCCGTTCCCGGGTGGCGTCGTTCCGGCTCGGGCCTTCCACCAGGACCTCCTCGTCGCGCCCGAGCAGCCGGAGCATCCGCGCGGCCGTGATCTCGTCCTGGAGCGCCTGGAGGTCGCGCAGGCGCGCGGCCTTCTCCGCCTCCGGGACGTCGTTGGGCAGGCGCGCGGCGGCCGTGTGCGGTCGCGGGGAGTACTTGAACGAGAACATCGTGTCGAACTGCGCGGCCTCGACCGCCTTGAGCGTCGCCTGGAAGTCCTCCGAGGTCTCGCCCGGGAACCCGACGATGATGTCGGTGGACAGGGCGATGTCCGGACGGGCGGCCCGCGCCATTTCGACCTTCTGAAGATATTCTGAAATAGTATATCCACGCCGCATCCGCGCCAGGACACGGTCGGACCCGGACTGGAGGGGCAAGTGCAGGTGGGACGCGAGTACGGGGAGGCGCGCGAAGCACTCCATCATCCGCGCGTCCGCGTCCGCCGGGTGGGACGTGACGAAACGCAAACGCAACAGGCCGGGCGTCGCGGCCACCCGCTCGAGCAGGCCGACGAAGCCGCATCCGACCGGGCGGTCCCGGCCGTACGAGTTCACGTTCTGGCCGAGGAGGGTCACCTCGCGCACGCCGGACGCCACGAAACGGCGGACCTCGTCCAGGACCTGCTCGGGGGGCTTGCTCACCTCGCGGCCGCGCACGTAGGGGACGATGCAGTAACTGCACGCCCTGTCGCAACCCTTCGTGATCGTCAGGAAGGCGGTCGGGCCGGCCTCGACCGCCGGGTCGGCCTCGAGGAACCGGTAGTCGTCGTGCGTCATGCGTCGCGTGTGGCTCGTCCGACCGCCGTGCTCCACGGACGCGAGCAAAGACGGGAGGTCGGCGATGTTGTCCGTGCCGAACACGAGGTCGAGATAGGGCACCCGTTCCAGGAGGGCCTCACCGTGCTGCTGGCCCACGCACCCGCACACGCCCAGCACGAGCCCGGGCCTCGCCTCCTTGAGGGGCTTGAGCCGCGCGAGGGTGGACAGGACCTTGCGCTCCGGCTTCTCGCGCACGCTGCACGTGTTCAGGAGGACGAGGTCGGCCAGGGCCGGATCCGGGGTCTCCTGGAACCCGAGGGGCCGCAAGACCTGCACGATCCGGCGGGTATCATGGACGTTCATCTGGCAGCCGTACGTGATGACGTGCACCCGCCGGGTCGGAACCGGGTCCCGGGCGTCGTCCCCTGGCTGGATGGCCGCGTCCATGCGGGCAGAAATACATCAGGCGGCCCGAAAGCGTCAAGGACCGGGCTCGTCCAACGTGCGCCGTCACGCGTCGCCCATCGCGTCCAACGTGG
>DYKK01000026.1 GCA_020722625.1 Anaeromyxobacter dehalogenans | reverse complement strand
AGCCGCGCCCCTCGGGGTCGGGGCTCCGGCATCCGGGCTCCGGCGTCCGGGGTCGCGGGGGACGTGGCGTTGTCGTCAGGGGCCGTTCATCGCGTCCAACGTGGCACTGACACTGCCACTGACACTGTCGCTGTCTGCTGACATTGTCCCTGTACCTGCCCACTGTACCTGTTCGCGGTCTGTGGAGAGATCGCTACAACTGCTTCGGGCCGGACCCGGGGTATCCGGGCGCGGAGTAGCCCCGCATCTCGGTCGGGGACGCCGCCTCGCCCGGGCGCGCCGCGGCCCGGGCGCGGATGAAGGCGGGCATCGGGTCCAGTTCGCTCGGCCCCTCGTCGAACCCGGGCTGAAGCCCCGTCTCGTTGAGCAGTTGCCGGGGGAGGCTGCGCTGGGCCCGGACCCAGTCCAGGCCGGCCTGATCCGACAGGACCGGGCGGGCGGCGTAGTTCGGGATGCCGCGCGTGTCCCTGGGCATCACCCGGGTGACGGCCTCGTCCACCTCGACGAGGGTCGAGGCGTCCACGTCCCGGACCTCCACGAGGTTGGACGCGATGATCGTGACCCTGATCCGCCCGTCCATCCGCGGGTCGCAGTCCCACCCGTACCAGACCCGGGCGTCGCGCGACAGGTGCTCCCAGACCCGCTGCATCACGAGGTCCACCTCGTCGTCGGTCCCCTCCGGGCCCTGCACGATGTTGATCAGCGCGGACCGGGCCCCCTCGATCTCCGTGTCCTCGAGCAGCGGGTTCCGCAGGGCGCGCTCGATGGCGTCCTCGGCCCGGTTCTCTCCCTCCCCCACGCCGATCCCGATCAGGAACCGGCCGCAGTCCTGGAGCACGGCCCGCAGGTCCTCGAGGTCGCGGTTGATGTACGCCCGGTGGACGATGAGTTCGACCAGCCCCGCGAGGGTGTCGGCCAGGAACTGGTCCAGCAGTTGCAGGAGTTTCAGGCTCGGGAGGCCGCGCGGCGCGAGTTTCTTCAGGTTGTCGTTCCGGATCACGGCGTAGGCGTCCACGGCCTGCTTCAGCACGTCCAGCCACTTCTGGGCCTCGCGCATCTTGGTCTCGCCCTCCCGCTGGAACGGCATCGTCACCACAGCGACGGTCAGGATCCCGAGCGACTTCGCGACCTCGGCCACCACGGTCGCGGCCCCGGTGCCCGTCCCCCCGCCGAAGACCGCGGTCACGACGACCATGTCCGCGCCACGCAGGAGGTTCTCGATGGCCTCGCGCTCCTGGAGGGCCGCCTCCCGCCCCCGGTCGGGGTCGCCGCCGGCCCCGCGCCCGCGCGTGGGCCCCGCGAGTTCCAGCGTGGTCTCGGCCAGGCACCCCTGGAGGTGCTGGACGTCCGTGTTCATCGCGATGAACTCCACGCCGCGGACCCCGGCCGCGATCATCGTGTTGATCGCGTTGACCCCGCCACCTCCGATCCCGACCACCTTGATGATGGCCCCCGTTTCCCGGACGTCCTCGACCACTGGTTCGATCATGTCCCGCTCCTCCGTTCAAGAAGAACTTTTCAGCCCATCTCCCTCGCCCTCCGGGGCTCAGAAGAAGAATCCCGCCGCCTTCCTCAACCATCCCGCGACCCCGCCGCGGCTGCGTCTGTGCCGCACCGGCAGCATCGGCCACGGGATGTTCGAGCGATGGGGCAACGCCGCATACACCGCAAGCCCGTACGCCGTGGAGAGCGCAGGGTTCGCGAGGACGGACGAGAGCCCCTCCACGTGGAGCGGTTCTCCGACCCTCACCGGGAGGTTCAGGACATCGTCTCCCAGTTCCACGATCCCCGGCATCCGTGCCGATCCGCCGGTCACGACGACCCCGCCCGCCAGGAACTCCTCGAATCCCGTCTTCTGGATCTCCCGCCGGACCAGGCCGAAGATCTCGACCATTCGTGGTTCGATGATCTCGGTCATGACGTACCGCGAGAGGGTCTTGTCCGGCCGCCCTCCGACCGTCGGGACCTCGATCGTCTCGCCGTCCTTCACCATGCGGTGGCTGGCCGCCCCGTGACTGACCTTCAGCGACTCCGCGCACGCGATGGGGGTCCGCAGCCCCGTGGCGATGTCCTGCGTGATCACCCCCCCACCGGCGCCGATCACGGTGGTGTGGAGCAGGCTCCCGTGGACCCAGATCGTGAGGTCCCCGCACCCGTGCCCCAGGTCCAGCACCACGACCCCGAGTTCCCGCTCGTTGTCCTCGAGCACGGCGAGCGCAGACGCCAGGGGATTCGCGACGAACTCCACGACGCGCAGGCCGGACCGCTCGGCGCATTTCGTGATGTTCTCGAGCGCGGTCCGCGCGCCCGTGATCAGGTGGGCCTCGACCTCCAGGCGTACGCCCGACATCCCGACCGGGTCCTTGATCCCGTCGTGCTCGTCCACGACGTACTGAGACGGCAGGACGTTCATCAACACCCGGTCCAGCGGCATCGACAGAACGGACGCGGCCTCGAGGACCCGCTCGACATCGCTCTTGCGAATCTCGGCGTTCTTGGTCGTGACGAGGCCGTGGGTGTTCACGCCGACCACATGCGGACCGCCCACGCCCGCGACCACCTCGGTCACGACGCACCCGGACATCTGCTCCGCGTCGTGACGGGCCCTGCGGATGGCCTCGACCGCCTTGCCGATGCTGATGACCATCCCCTTGCGCAATCCCTCGCACTCGGCGGTCCCCACGCCCAGGACTTTGATCCCCGTCTCGGTGGGCTCGGCCACGAGCATCGTGACCTTGGTGGTCCCCAGGTCCAGTGTGGCGATGACTTCGTCCTTCTGGTTCATCGAACTGCCTCCTGCGATTGGGTGGCGATGCCCCGCGCACCGGTCCCGGCCACGCCCGCCGCCATGGCCGGCCCGCTCGCCGGCGCGAGCCTCAACGTCACGGCCTCGGGGGTGGACTCGTTGTCCACCAGGGCCTGCTCCACGGACAGCCCGCGCCGCCTCGCCTCGTCGAGGGCCCGGACCAGACGCGAGAACTTGAGGCCGAACGGGGCATGGCCGAAGCGCGCGCGGAACCCGGACGTCGTGTCATGGACCGTGAATCCCAGGACCTCGTCCCACGAGAGGATCAGTCCGTGGCCATCGAAGGGCCCGCCGCCCAGTCCCTCCCCGGAATTGCCTCCGGTCACGGTCCGGACCAGCGACAGGGTGTCGCGCAGGATCGCACGCGAGCGCTCCGGGTCCGTCATGACCGCCTCGGCCCCGACCAGGAGGGGCGCCGCGAGGAGGTCGCCGGGGTCCGCGGGCGCCCACGCCTCCCCGTACCGATTGACCTTCCACAGACCGCCCGGTGTCGCCGCGTACAGGAGGGTGTCCTGCTCCTCGACCCGCACCACGACCCGGTCCGGCATCTCGATGGTGACGTCCACGTGCCTCCAGCGCGGGTCGCTCTCGCACCGCTCCTCGATCTCGCTCGCGCTCGTGAACAGGAGGTGGTCCTCCCCGAGCCGGAGTTCGCACGTCCGGATCACCTCGTCCGGGCTCGTCGCTCGGTTCCCCTCGACCGCGACCTGTCGCAGCCGGAAGTGATCGGACTCCCGGAGGACCCGGTAGCCGCCCACCACGGTCCAGGTCACGGCCACGACCCCGGCCGCGACCAGGACCGCCTTCCCGCGACGCACGGCCACCCGGCGAATCCCGCTCCCCAGCGCCGACCACCTCTCGCGGGCACTCCGGACGCGGCGGTTGCCTCTCGTGATCCTCACAACCCTTCCTCCGAACCACAGGAACCCGGCATGGCGGACTCCTCGAACCGCCGGATCCACTCGTCCGCGCCCCGCCCCACGATCCGGACCTCGGGCCTCAGGGCGACGCCGGACCGGCGGAGCACCTCGTCCCTCACCCGGACCGCGAGTTCCAGCAGGTCCCGCGCCGAGGCCTCCCCGCCGTTCGTCAAGAAGTTCGCGTGCACCGGCGACACGAAGGCCCCGCCGACCCGGGTTCCCTTGAGTCCGGCCTCCTCGATCAGGCGCCCCGCGAAGACCCCGGCTCCCATGTCCGGGTTCCGGAAGAACGACCCGGCCGTGCCCCGCATCGCGGGCTGCCGCTCGCGCCGGTGGCGCCGGATCTCGTCCGCCACGCGGGCCTGGTCCTCGGACCGGCCGCGCGTCAGGGCGAACCGGGCGGACGCGATCACCGCCCCGACCGGGAGGTCGCTGCGGCGGTAGCCGAGGCGCAGCCTCGACGCCGGGACCTCCTCGACCCCGGCGGGGAGGACCCAGCGGACCGACACGAGGGACCGCTCCACGAACCCGTGCACGGTCCCCGCGTTCATGACGACCGCTCCCCCCACGCTCCCCGGGACCCCGGTCGCGTATTCCAGGCCCCCGAACCCCGCCCGCTCGATGTCCAGCAGCAGCCGCGGGAGGCGCGCCGCGGCCCCGGCGACCACGACGGGACCCCCGCGCCCCGGGGCGTCCTCGAAGCGGCAGTCATTGAACTCGCCCTGAAGCGTCACCACCGCCCCCCCGAGGCCCTCGTCGGTCACCAGGAGGTTCGTCCCGGCCCCGAGCGCGAGCCACGGGCACCCCTCGCGCTCCAGGAGCGAGACGATTTCCTCGAGGGCCTTCAGCGTCCCCGCCCGCACGAACACGTCCGCGGGCCCGCCCACCCCGAGCGAGGTGTGGCGCGACATGGGCTCGCCGGTCGCCACCCGGACATCCCCGATGGCCGCGAGGTCGCGCCCGATGTGCTGCCAGGCGTTCATGGGTGCCCCTGCGCCCTAAAGCCGCCCAGGTCCAGGACCTCCGCCACCATCCGGTCGAGGGCGTCCCGGTGACCCAGGCTCCGGCTCGCCCGCGCCATGGCCCGCAGCCTCTCCCGGTCGGCCAGGGCCCCCGCCAGCAGGTCGGCCACGCGCCCGGCCTCGAACTCCCGCTCCTCGACCATCCACGCGCCCCCGGCCTCGACCACGGGCCTCGCGTTGAAGACCTGGTGGTTGTCCGCGGCCGCCGCGAACGGCACGAACAGCGCCGGGACCCCGACGGCCGTGACCTCCGACACCGTCCCGGCCCCGGAGCGGCCGATCAGGACGTCCGCGAAGCGATAGGCCGCGCCCATGTCGGGCAGGTACGGCCGGACGTCCGCGGCCACGCCCGCGGCCTCGTAGGCGGCGCGCACCTCGGCGTCGCGCCCCGCCCCCGTCTGGTGCAGGACGGCGATGGGGAGCCCGCTTCGCGCCACCCGGGACAGGACCTCGGGGACCCGTCCGTTCAGGAACGCCGACCCCTGGGACCCCCCGAGCACCAGGACCTGTCGTGCCTCGCCCTCGAACGTCTTCTCCGGGACGTCCAGGACCTCGGGGCGCACGGGGGTCCCGGTCCGCGTCACGGGCCGGCCCGCGAATCGCCGCTCCGTCTCCTCGAAGGCGACGAAGACGCGGTCGGCGACCCGGGCGAGCATCCGGTTCGTCAGGCCCGGAATCGAGTTCTGCTCGCAGATTGCGGTGGGGACGCGGCACAGGGCCGCGGCCATCACCACGGGGCCGCTCGTGTATCCCCCGAACCCCACCACCACGTCGGGCCGCAGGCGGCGGACCAGGGCCACGGCCCGCGCAAGCGACACGGGCACCGAGACCAGGCCCTTCACGCGGCGCGCCAGGCTCATGCCCTTCCACTTCGGGGCCTTCAGCACGGCGATGGGGATCCCGGCATCCGCGAGGACCGCGGACTCGACCCCGGCCCCGCTCGCGACCAGCGTGACCGCGAGTCCCAGGGCCTGGAGCCTCCGGCCCACGGCCAGGGCCGGGTAGAGGTGCCCCCCGGTCTGGGCCCCGGTCAGGACGGCCCGTCGTGCATTCCCGCGCCTCATGCGACCTCCCCGGTGTCCGGTCCGACGGGTCGCGCCGTGGCCTCGAGGTGCAGCCTCTGGAGGATCCCCAGCGTGGCGAGGGACGCCACCATCGCCGACCCTCCATAGGACATGAACGGCAGCACAAGACCCTTCGTGGGCAGGAGCCCGAGGCACACGGCCATGTGCACCAGGGCCGGCAGGGTCAGGAGGATCGTCATCGCAAACGCCGCGAAGCGGCTGAACTCGTCGCGGCATCGGATCGCGATGGCGAGGCCCCGGATTGCGATGACCGCGTACAGGAGCACGACGACGAAGACCCCGACCCACCCGGTCTCCTCCGCGACCACGGCAAAGAGAAAGTCCGTGTCCGATTGCGGCAGGTACCCGAGGGCATGGTGGACTCCCTGTCCGAGGCCCGCCCCAAACAGGCCGCCCGACCCGATCACGATCCGGGCGTTGAACACCTGATACCCGTCGCCGGCCTGCGTCTCCTCGGGCAGCCACCACCCGATCAGGCGCGCGAGCTTCTCGGGCGAGAAGATGATCAGGACGAGGAACGCCGCCAGCATCACCCCGACGATCGACCCGAGCAACGTCAGGCGCGTCCCCCCGACCACCAGCATCAGGGCGACGAGGCCCCCGAGCAGCACGACGGACCCGATGTCCGGCTGCAGGGCCAGCATCGCCGCGAAGCCCGCGTACAAGACCCCGAGGGGCACGATCCCGGTCTGGAGGTCGTTCAGGAGCGTGTACCGCCGAGACAGGTAGCCCGCGATGTACAGCCCGAAGACGATCTTCAGGAACTCCGACGGCTGGAGGGTCATGGGGCCGATCGCCAGCCACCTCTTCGCGCCCCCCTTTTCCTCGCCGACCAGCAGGACCAGCAGCATCAGGAAGAGCGTCAGCACGACCAGGACCGGATACCCCTTTCGGAGCGCCGCGGACGGGACGTGCAAGGCGACCACCAGGGCGAGGAGTCCAGACGCCACGTGGGTCGCGTGCATCCAGATCGGCCCGACGGGCCCGTCGGGGTCTGCGCCGCTTCGCAGCGAGGCGGAGGCCACGAACAGCGCCCCGAGCGCCACGAGGGTCATCGCCGCCCCGAAGAGCGCCAGGTCCATCTCGCCCTCGCGCGGTCCGTCCGCGGGGTCGAAACCGAGCGAGGCCCACAGGCGCCGGAACATGACCGTGTTCACCTCACCTTGACGGATGCCAGGGCCACCATGGCCAACAACAGGCTGATGATCCAGAAGCGCACGACGATCTTGGGTTCCGGCCAACCCATCAGTTCGAAGGAATGATGGATCGGCGACATCGGGAAGACGCGGCGGCCGGTCATCTTGAAGTACGTCGTCTGGACGATGACCGAGATCGCCTCGAAGACGAAGATTCCAAAAATGACGACTGAAAGCAGTTCATTCTTGGTCAGAAGGGCCATGGTCCCCAACGTCCCCCCGAGCCCGAGGCTGCCGGTGTCCCCCATGAAGATCTCGGCGGGATAGGCGTTGTAGTACAGGAAACCGATCGTCGCCCCCATCACCGCGGCGCAGATGACGGCGAGTTCCTCGGCCCCCACGACCTTCGGGATCAGCAGGTAGCGGGGGATGTCGAACGACCCGAGTTTCGCGCCCGTGATGTAGGTCAGGATCAGGAGGACACCGGACGCCGTCAGGATCGGCCCGGCCGCGAGGCCGTCGAGCCCGTCCGTCAGGTTCACGGCGTTGGCGGTCCCGACCACCACGAGCCCTCCGAGGCACAGGTACGCGGCGACCGGCAGGTCCAGCCAGAACCGGTCCGCGCTCAGGAACGGGATGAACAGCCGGAGGTCGTACTTCGCCGCCGGTCCGAAGAGCCTCAGGAACACCGCGAAGGCGCCGAAGACCACCGCGAACTCGATCAGGAGCCGCCACTTCCCCGACAGTCCGCGCGACGACCGGCTGCGGAGTTTCCGCAAGTCGTCCACGAAGCCCACGACCGAGAACGCGACCCCCATGCCTAGGGTGACGAGGACCAGGGGGTTCGCGACCCGCGTCCACATGAGGCCGCTCATGAAGATCGAGACCATGATGAGCGCGCCCCCCATCGTGGGGGTGCCGGCCTTCGATTGGTGGGACTTCGGCCCGTCCTCGCGGATCGGCTGGCCCACGGAGCGCCTCTGGAGCGCCCGGATGAACCAGGGGTACAGGACCAGACAGATCAGCAGCGACGTGACGAACGCGGCCATCGTCCGGAAACTGACGTACCGGACGATGTTGAGCGACGAGAACTGGTCCCGCAGAGACTCGGCGGCATAGAACAGGATTGCCAGGCCCATCCCTAGTTCCCCGTTCGCTCCGACCGTCCCCAGGTCGTCACGATCCAGTCCACCAGGAGGTCGAGACCGACCCCGCGCGAACCCTTCACGAGCACCGTGTCCCCCGCCTCGAGGAGGGTCGCGACCACGTCCACCGCCGCGAGCGCGTCCGGGACCTCATAGACGGCCCCCCGGGGGAGTCCGGCCTCGACGGCCCCCTCGCAGACAAGGCGGGCGTACCGCCCGACGGCCACCAGGCACTCGACACCGCGCCGGGCCGCCTCGATCCCCACCTCCCGGTGCGCGGGCTCGGTGAGGGGGCCGAGTTCCAGCATGTCTCCGAGCACCGCCATCTTCCGCCCCCCGCCCGCGGCCAGTCCCTGAAGCGTCTCGAGGGCCGCGCTCATCGAACGGGGCGAGGCGTTGTAGCAATCGTCGAGACACCGCACGGACCCCGCGTTCTTGAGCGCCATCCGGTGCTTGCCCGGCTCGACCGCGGCCATGGCCCGGGCCGCCTCCTCGGGGTCCACGTCCAGGGCCAGGGCCACGGCCATCGCCGCGGCCGCGTTGTGCGCCTGGTGGGTTCCGAGCAAAGACAGCACCGTCTCGACGGGCCGGCCCGCCGCGACCATCCGACACCGGCACCGCCCGTCGGGCTCCGCCTCGGCATCGTCCACCCGCACGTCGCAGTCGTCGTCCCGGCCGAAGACCAGGCAGCGCGCGGCGGTCCGGGACCGCATGGCCCGGACGCGCGGGTCGTCCCCGTTCAGGATTGCGACCCCGTCCGGCGGGACGGCCTCGACCATCTCGGCCTTGGCCAGGGCCACGCCGTCCAGCGATCCGAACCCCTCGATGTGCGCCGGGGCCACCGCGGTGACGACCCCGATCCGGGGGCGGGCGATCCGGCAGAGGGTCGCGATCTCGCCCGGCGCGCTCGTCCCCATCTCGGCCACGAGGACCTCGTGGGCGGGCACAAGCCCCAGGCAGGTCAGCGACACGCCAAAGAGGTTGTTCAGGTTGCCGGCGGTGGCGTGCGTCTGGTATCGGCAGCGGGCCACGGCCGCGCACAGGTCCTTGGTCGTGGACTTGCCCACGCTCCCGGTGACCGCCACCACGGTGGGGGCCAGGACCTCGACCCACGCCGTCGCCATGTCCCGCAGGGCCTTCTCGGTATCCGGGACCGCGACCACGAAGACCCGGTCCCGCGCGGCCGCGGCGGCGTCGAGCGCCGCCTCGGCCCGCGACCACCGGACCACGAGTCCCGCCGCGCCCCGCTCGACCGCCTCGGCCAGGTGGTCGTGTCCGTCGTGCCTCGGTCCCCGGATTGCGACGAACGCCTGCCCCGCGGCGAGGGTGCGCGAGTCGATCGAGACGCCCCCGAGCGCGGCGACCGCGCGCCCCTGAAGGAGTTTCCCCCCGCACGATTCGGCCACGAACTCCCCGGTCAGGCGATAGGTCGAGGTCCGGACCATCTCCTTGCGTCTCCCCCTGCGTCACTCGTTCAGGAACCCCTGGGCCACCTCGGCGTCCACGAACGGCAGGCGGGTGGTCCCGACGACCTGTTCCGATTCGTGCCCCTTCCCGGCGACGAGCACCACGTCGCCCTCTCCGCTCGCGCGGATGGCCGCGCCGATCGCCTCGCGCCGGTCCGGGATCACGGTCCAGGACGCCACGCTCCCCTCCCGGGCCGCCTCCTCGGCGCCACGGACGATCGCGGCGATGATTTCCATCGGATTTTCTGTTCGTGGATTATCGCTAGTAATAATGACTTGGTCCGCAAGCGTCACCGCGGCCCTCCCCATCAGCGGCCGCTTCCCCCGGTCCCGGTCGCCCCCGGCCCCGGTCACGATCGTCAGGCGCGACCCGCCCACGAGCGTCCGCAGGGCCCGGAGCACGTTCTCGATGGCCTTGGGGGTGTGCGCGTAGTCCACGAAGACCCGGACCGGACGCCGGCCCGTCACCCGCTCGAGCCTCCCCGGGATCCGGTCCACGGCGCACAGCCCGGCGGCGAACCGGTCCAGGGGCAGGCCCGCGACGCCGCCGGCGCCGAGCGCGGCCATCAGGTTCATCAGGTTGTGCGCCCCGATCAGCCGGCTGCGGATCGGGAAGACTCCCCACGGGGTTCGCACGTCCGCCTCGATCCCGTCCAGCGTGAGCCGAGACTCGATCGGGGAGATGTCGGCGGCGCCGGACCGCAGCGAGAACCCGGTCACGGGCAGGGGACAGCGCCGCCGGATCTCGGGGGCGAGGGGGTCGTCCGCGGCGATGACCGCGCCCCGCGCGTGGGGGGAAGCCGGGAGGACCTCCTCGAACAGACGCATCTTCGCCGCGGCGTAGGCCTCGGGCGTCCGGTGATAGTCCAGGTGGTCGCGCGTCAGGTTCGTGAACACCGCGACCGAGAAGGCGCACCCCTCGACCCGCCTCTGGTCCAGGGCGTGGGACGACACCTCCATGACCGCGGCGCGGACCCCGTCCCGCGCCATCCGCGCGAAGAGGTCCTGCAACCGCCCGGGGTCCGGGGTGGTCATCGACGCGCGTTCCTGAAACCCCGGCATCCGATAGACCACGGTCCCGATCAGGCCGGCCGCGAGCCCACAGGCCGCGACCCCGGCCTCGATGAGCATCGCGGTGGAGGTCTTGCCGTCCGTCCCGGTCACCCCGATCAAGAGGAGCCGGCGCGTGGGGTCTCCCCGGACCCAGCCCTCGAGCCTCGCGAGCGCGGCCCGCGAGTCGCGCACGCGCACCCACGGGACCGCGCACCCGGGGTCCGGGTCCTCGCACACGACCAGGACCGCGCCCGCCCGGACCGCGTCCGGGATGAAGCGATGACCGTCCACGGTCGCTCCGCGAACGGCGACGAAGAGCACGCCGGGTCGGACCGCCCGGGAATCGGAAGCGATGGACGCGAACTCGACCGCCTCGACCGCCCCGGACGCGACGATGGTTCCGATCTCCCGCAGAGTGGCCGGATCGAGCCTCATTGTCCTCCCCCGGGTCCCTCCAGGCCCACCGTCGTCCGTTCCGGGGTCGGCGCGACGCCCAGCAGGGGCAGGGACCGCTCCACCACCGCGCGGAAGACGGGGGCCGCGACCTGGCCCGCGTACGGGTGCACCTGCGGCGCGACCACGCTCACCACGACCACCAGGCGCGGGTCCTCGACGGGCGCGAAGCCCGCAAACGTCATGATGTGGGGCTTCGTCGCCGACCCGGGGCGCGCGAAGGTCCGCCTGTTCAGGCGCGCCGTGCCGGTCTTGCCGGCGGCCGTGTATCCCGCCGGCCTCCCGCGGACCCCCGTGCCCCCCTCCTCCATCACCACCGCCGTCATGGCCTCCTTCACCGCCGCGGCCGTCCGCGAGGACAGGACCCTCACCGGGTCGCCGGGACCCAGCGTCCGCAGCGTCCTCCCGTCGGGATCCCTCAGTTCCCTCGCGACCCGCGGGGTCCGCAGGACGCCGTCGTTGACGATGGCCGTGAGCGCGGTCGCGATCTGCATCTGCGTCGCCGAATAGGAATATCCGTACGCCGCGACCATGACGTCCGTTCCCCGCCAGCGCGCCGCCGGCCTCAGGACCCCGGCCGCCTCGCCCGGGAGGTCCACGCCCGTCGCCCTGCCGAACCCGAGCCGGGCGAGCGTCCCGCGCAGGGCCTCGGCGCCGATGATCCGTCCCGCCTCGGACATCGCGCAGTTCGAGGAGTACTTGATCGCGTCGCGCACCGGGACGACCCCGAGCTTCTTGGCGTCCGTGACCGGAAAGTGCCCCACCATGCAGGACCCCTGGTGGCCGTCCACGGGCGTGTCGAGCCGGAGCCGCCCCGATTCGAGGCCCGCGGCCAGGGCGAAGACCTTGGCCACGCTTCCTGGTTCGAATACAAATGAGATGACCTTGTTGCGACACGGGTTGGTGCCGTCGTCCGCGGTCGCGGTGGTCCCGGCGTCGGTCGCCTCGTGCTCGCCGCAGACCCGGCCCGCCTCGTTGGGGTCCATCGCGGGCACGCTCGCCATCGCGAGGACCTCGAAGGTCGCGGGGTCCAGGACCACGCCCATCGCGCCCAGGGCCTTCTCCTCCTCGACCTTGACCTCCAGTTCCGACTCCAGGTGGAACTGGATCTGCGGATGGATGTTCAGCACGAGGTCCGCCCCGTCCAGGGACTCGGGCCGCTCCAGGCCCGACTCGATCAGGCCCCGCCGCCGGGCGTCCCTCAACACCCGCATCTCGCTGGAGTCCCCGCGGAGGTCCCGGTCGTAGAAGGCTTCCAGACCGCGATTCCCCCGGCCGTCCAGGACCGTGCCAACCACCGGGCCGAGCACCGACCCGAACGCGTACAGCCTCGACGGTTCCGGGACCAGGTGGACGAAGCGAAGGTCCAGGCGCCTGAGCGTCGCCACCTCCGTGTCCGTCAGACCCTTCTTGATCAGCGCGAAGGACTCCGACGTGAGCAGCCGCGCCAGGACGTCCTCCGCCCGGAGCCCCAAGGCCGCGGCGACCGAGTAGGCGATCTCGCCCCGGTTGACGTACAGGGGCGCCCCGTAGAACACGGCGGACGTGGAGGACGCCGTCACCGCCAGGCTCCCGCGCCCGGTCCGGTCCAGGATGCGCCCGCGCTCGCCCCGCACGGTCACGAGGTCCTGGATGCGCCTGTCTCCGTCGCGCTCGATGGCCTCGTGGTCCCGGACCTGGTACACCGCGGCCCGGGCCAGGACCCAGCCGAAGCCGACCACAAGCACCCCGACGACGACCGTCATGCGGAACATCGTGGACTCGCGCAGGCCGCCCTCCCCGTCGGCCTGCCGCTTCAGCCGGATCCACCACGATGAGAGCCCCGTCATTTCCGGTTCTCCGAATTCGGAAGGGCGACGCCCCTCCTCGACCCCGACCGTCTCAACGCCTCGCCTGGCACCGCCGGCCCACGGTCGTGTCCGGGGCGATCTCCGCGCACCGGGCGAACATGGCCTCCGCCGACGCAGGGTCATCGGCCTTCTGAAGCATCACGCCCAGGTGGTAATACGGCTCGGCGAACTTCGGGCACTGCTTCACGGCCCTCTCGAACGCCTCCCGGGCGCCCTTCGTGTCCCCGATCTCCTGCAAGACCAGCCCGAGGGCGTTCGCCGCCTTGCACATCCCCGGCGCGAGGAACAGCGCCATCTCGAGGTGGCGGCGCGCGCCGGACCGGTCTCCGATGCGGTGATAGGCGTAACCGAGGTTGTAATGGGCGAGGGCCGGGGTCGGGTAGAGGGGCTCTTCGACGAGGGGAGTCAGGGTCTGGATGGCCTCCTCGTAGCGGTCCTGCGCAATGAGGGTCGCGCCGAGGTTGTTGCGGGCCTCGAAGTGGTCGGGTTTGAGCCGGAGGGTCTCGCGGAACTCGGAGGCCGCCCCGTCGTAGTTCTGGAGCCCCATCAGCACGAAGCCCTTCAGGTGGTGAGCCTCCGCGTGACCGGGGTCCAGCGCCAGCGCGGTGTGCAGTTCCCGCTGCGTCATCGCGATATTCCTGTCGTTGTAATAATTTCTGGCAAGACGATAATGAAAGTCCGCCTTGGACGCCTCGTCCTCGGACGGACCGGCCCCGGAGCACGCCTGGAACGCCGCAAGGGCCATCCATGCGACCAGAGGAAGGAACGGCGTCGTACCCGTCCGAGGCGTCGGGCTGGTCCCTGCGGACCCTCGACCCCGGACGACCCTTCCTTCATCCGCGCCTTCCATCATCGTCCTCCCTCGTCGAGGCGAATGGTCTCGTCCGGGGCCGGGGCCCGCATCCCGAGCAGTTCGCGGGCCCTCAGGGTGATCCGTGGCAGGGCCTTCAGTTCCACGAGGCGTCGCTCGATTGCCCTCCGCTCCCGGAGCAGTTCGCGACGGGCCGACAACTCCACGAAGACCTGCTGCTTCAGGAGGAGCGGCCGCCGGTTCACGACGACGTGGTAGCCTCCCGCCGCCGCGAACAGGACCGCCAGGACCGCGATCACGACCGCCTTCCTGCCGTTCGTGGCCCGGATCGTCATCACGCCTTCTCCTCGTCCGGACAACGTTCAATCAGCCGCATCCGGGCCGCGCGGGCCCGGGGATTCGTCGAGACCTCGGCGGCGCCGGGCTTGACCCCCTTCGCGAACGGGACGGCCCATCCCCGGGTGGCGGCCAGGGACCGGAAGGCCCGCTTCACGAGACGGTCCTCGCCGCTGTGGAAGCACAGGATCGCGGCCTTCCCGCCCGGGGCGAGCACCGCCGGCAACGCGGCGAGGAAGGTCGCAAGGCGGTCGAGTTCCCGGTTGACGAGGATGCGCAGGACCATCGCGGGCAGGATCGCGCTGTCCATGCGCCGGACGCGGGGCCCCAGCACCTCGTGACACGCCTCGCGAAACTCACCCATCGTGCGCATCCGGCCCGCGCGGGCCCGCGTCTTGAGCGTTCGGGCGAGCCTTCTCGCCGCCGGGACCTGTCCGATCTCGGCGAGGCGCGAGGCGAGTTCCGCCTCGGTGACCCGGCGGAGGACGTCCGCCGCGGTCTCGCCGGGCCCCGCGGAGTCGAAGCGCATGTCGAGGGGCGCGTCCGCCCGCACCGAGAAGCCCCGGTCCGACTCCAGCTGGGCCGACGACAGCCCGAGGTCGAGGAGGACGCGATTCGCGCACGCCTCGCCCGCCTCGCGAAGGACGTCCGGGGTCTCCTCGTAGCCGCGGTGAAAGAAGCGCACACGGCCCGCAAACGGCGCGAGGCGCGCCTGGGCGGCGGCGATGGCGGTCGGGTCCCGGTCCAGCGCCAGGAGCCGCACCCCTGCCCCGGTCCGGCGCAACAGGGCCTCGGAATGCCCGCCCATCCCCACCGTTCCGTCCACGATCACGCCTTCCTCCAGGTCCGCCAGCGCATCGCTCACCTCGGCGAGCATCACGCTCGCGTGGGGATGATGGGTCGGGGCCACCCGGGCGCCCTCCCGGTCACGCGTCCGTCTCCACCGCGCCCGCGCCCGCGACCGCCTCCCCCGTCGCTCCCTCGTCGGGCATCACCCCGAGGATCGCGTGGGTCAGGGACGGAACGCTCTGCGACAGGACCCTCCTCCGATCCTTCTGGCTCGCGCGGAACGCGGTCCGGGACCAGATCTGAAGCGCCTCCCCGGCCCCGATCAGGACGATCTCGTCGTCGCCGAGCAACTCGCGGAACCGCTTCGGGATCGTCAGCCGGTAGGCGTTGTCGATCTGGACCTGCAAGGAGTATCCGAGGTACTCCGTCATCATCACGGACACGGTCTCCGGAGGGAGCGTCGGCGCGAGGCGAGCCAGGCGCGCCACGAGTTCCTGGAACCGGCCCTCGGTGCGGAGTTCCAGGCACCGGTCCTGGGGGTCCACGAGGATGCGCATGGGCTCGCGTCCCTTGAGGCGCTCGAA
Organism: Anaeromyxobacter dehalogenans; assembly: GCA_020722625.1. GTDB lineage: Bacteria > Myxococcota_A > UBA9042 > DTJE01 > DTJE01 > DYKK01. Next base: position 3,042 of record DYKK01000026.1, on the reverse strand, counting down.
GAACTCGACCGGGATGACGAACCTCCCGGCCTTGTCCAACGTCACTTCCGCGAAGCCGAAGATGCCGTCCTGGAGGGGCTGTCCGGGCATCTCTTACCCTTTCTCTTACTCAAGGGTACCCACATTTCTATCACCGCCAGACAATGGTGCAAACGAAAAAAATTCTGATAGCCGATTTGCTTTTGTTTATCAACTGATTAGGCGTTTGGTTGACATTTGGCCGGATCCGCAGGAGGATTGGCATTTCCACCGCGAATGAGATATCACGAAACTCCTGCCGTTTCGGGATGTTCGACGGAATCAACCTTCCCGGCAACACCCGAATTCGGCCTGAGGACACGGTCAGTGGGGGGAGAGAACCAGCGGAGGGCTTTCGTCGGACAGAACCCGGATCCCATCTGAGGTCAGGAGGACCGTCAGGTCGCCCGCGTCCTCGGTGGCCCGGAGCCGGGCCCCGGCCTCGGCCACGCGATCGAGGACCGCCCGGGGAGCGGCCCGGCGCGTCCGGCTGGCGTGTCCGGAGACCACGGCCAGGATGGGCCGGACCGCCGCGAGGAATCGTGCGGACGAGGCCCCGGCGGACCCGTGGTGGCCCAGTTTCAGCACGTCCGCGCCGGGGCGCAGGGAACCAAGCGCGTCGAGGACCTCTTCCTGAGGGGACTCCAGGTCCCCGGTCAGCAGGACGGACCGCCCGGCCCAACCCAGGCGGATCACCAGGGATGCGGCGTTTCCCGAGACCGGCGCGAGCGCCGGCGGCCAGAGCACGGGCGAGTCCGCGCCGCAGCCGGGGAGGCCTTCCTGCCCGAGGCCGAGGCAACCGACCTGCACGCCGTCCCGGGCCAGAGACGCGAGCATCCCTGCGAGCGGCGGGCGCACCGCCTCGGGGCAGGGGGCGACCGCGGAGCGCACGCGCACGGCTCGCGCGAGGGCGGGGAGCCCTCCGACATGGTCCTCGTCGCCGTGGGTCAGGACGACGCCGTCCAGGGTCGAGATCCCTCGCGCGGTCAGTCCGCGCAGCAGGCGGGGCACGGCCCGGGCCTCCCCGGTGTCCACGAGGTAGCGCCGTCCCGTGGGACACCGGACGAGGATGGCGTCCCCCTTGCCCACGTCCAGGAAGGTGACGGACAGCACGTCCGGCGGCCGGACCAGGCGCCCGCCCCCCAGGAGCGGGACCGCGAACGCGAGCGCCCCGAGGCCGAGGCAGGCGCGGCGCCGAGACCCCAGGGCCCACGCGGCGACCGCGGCGAGGACCCCGCACGACGCCGGGAGGACCAGTGGCGCGAGGGGTCCGTCCGTCCCGGGCACGACGAAGGCCAGGACCCGCTGTCCGTCGAGGAACGCCTGGAACACCGGGCGCGCGAGGGGGGCGACGACCTCGAGCAGCGCGGGCGATGCGGCCGCGGCTGCGAGCACGACGACCGCGACCGGCATGACCACGACCGTCAGGAGCGGGACGACCAGGAGGTTCGCCAGGGGGGCCGCGACCGCGAGGGTCCCGAACGCGACCAGCGTGACGGGCGCGGTGGCCAGCGAGGCCGCCACCGACACGGACAGTCCCTGGACCGCCGCCCTCGCGACCCTGGACCCGCGCCATGGCTTTCGCGTCCAGGCCCGGGCGAGCGGGCGGTGCACGGCCGCGATCCCGAGCACCGCGGCGTAGGAGAGCATGAAGGACAGGGAAAACGCGTCTCCCGGGGCCAGGGTCAGGTCCGCGAGGCCCGCGAGGGCCACGCAGGCCTCGAGTCGCGGGCCGCGATGCATCAGGCGGGAGGCGGTGGCCAGGCCGCACATGGCCGCGGCCCGGGTGGCGGACGGCGTGGCCCCGGCCAGGGCCGCGACCCCGACCGCCGCGGCCGAGGCCGCGACGAGTCCGGCGAGCACGAGGTTGGCCGTGGGGGCGAGGCGGGCGATGACGACCGCGGCGAGGCGCACCAGGACCAGTCCGGCCAGGGCCGCGGCGATGGCCACGTGCAGCCCCGAGACCGCGAGGATGTGCGCGGTCCCCAGGCGCGACAGGGCCAGGCGGAGCCCCGGGTCCACGCCGCGGCCCTCCCCGAGGACGACCGCGGCCGCGAAGTCCCCCGGGTCGCCGTCCAGGGCGTCGAGGACCCGGGTGGTCCAGAGACATCGCCACGCGTCGAGCCGGGACGGTCGCGGGATTCCCGGCCCGGAGAGTCGGACGACATCCGCGACCCCCGAGACCGCGAGGACCGGCCGCGGCCGGGGTCGCGGCCACCGGGGACCCAGCAGGTCCGGCGGCGGCCGGGGGGCGCGGAGACGGGCGTGGACCGCGTAGGTCCCTCCTTGCACCACCGGCAGAATCCCCGGACCCGACAGCAGGGCTTGCGCGCCCGGGGGGGCCTCGACGCGACGGCCGTCCACGAGGAATGACGCCACGCGGACCTCGGCCGTCGTGGCCCGGCGGTCGCGCCGGCGCAGGCGCTCGACGCGGACCTCGGCCGAGACCCGGCCGTGGGGTCCGGGGTCCGCGCGGAGGACCTCGCTCGGCCAGTCCGGACCCGGAGGCCCGAGGGTCGCGACCTCGGTTCGCGCGGCCCCCAGGACGAACAGGACCGCCACCGGCCAGGCCCACGCGGGCGCCCGCCCGGCCCCCGCGCGGGTGTGGACCTCGGCCATCGCCGCGACGAGCAGGGCCAGGAGGGCCGCGTGCGGCCCGCCCAGGAGCCCGGCCGCCAGGACCCCGCCCAGGAACGCGACGAACGCAACGAGGACGGGGAACGGCCTCAGGCGTGCACGGTCTTCCACACCCGATCTATCGTGGGATCGCCCGGACCCGTTCCGCGGCGGAGTCCGTGAAGGTCCGTCCCCCGCGTCCAACGTGGCACTGACACTGTCACGATACTGCCCCCTGTCACTGAACCTGTCTTCTGAACCTGTCCTCCCCGATCAGCCATCACGATCTCGGCTTCCAGGCCGCGCCTTCTTGTGCTTCAGGGCTCAACATGGATGGAGTTGGTCGTTCCGCGACGTGCCGCGAATTGGAATTCGTGGCCCCAGCATCGTTGGGGTTGGTCGTTGCGC
>DYKK01000382.1 GCA_020722625.1 Anaeromyxobacter dehalogenans | reverse complement strand
GGCTTCCCGCGCAGGGAGCGAAGCGACCGAGCGGGAGAGGACGTGCCGGTGGCACCCGGGGAAGTTGCGGCCCCAGGGTGGTGAAATGAAACGAAGCAGATTTCATGTATATTCGAAGACTTGCGGAAACTGATGGCGGATTCCGGGCCCGGCCCCTTACAACTCCACGTCCCGGCTGTGGGCCTGGAAGGCGGTGAAGGCGGCGAGGTTGACGATGGCGTCCACGTCGGAGCCGTGCTGGAGGACGTTGACCGGGCGGGCGAGGCCGATCACGATGGGGCCGATTACCGGGGCCCCGCCCAGGCGGGCGAGGAGCTTGTAGCCGATGTTGCCGGCCTCCAGGCTCGGGAAGATGAACACGTTGGCCGGCCCCTTCAGTTCGCAGAAGGGATAGACCTGGGCCGCGAGGTCCGGGTCCGTGGCCACGTCCACCTGCATCTCGCCGTCCACCATCAGGCCGGGCATCATGTCCTTGGCGAGGTTCGTGGCCTGGCGCACGCGGGCGGTCTGGGGGGAGGGGCTGGAGCCGAAGTTCGCGAAGGACAGCATGGCGACGCGCGGATCCAGGCCCAGGGTGCGCGCGAACCGCGCCGTGCTCACCGCGATGCGGGCCAGTTGCTCCGCGGTCGGCTCGATGTTGACCGTCGTGTCCGCGAACACCAGGATGTCGGACTTCACCAGGACGAGATAGACCCCGAAGACCGGCTCCCCGGCCACGGCAGGGCCGATGATCTGGAGCGCGGGGCGCATGCTCTCGGCATAGTGCATGGTGCGGCCCGACACGACCCCGTCCGCGTGGCCCTCGCGCAGCATCATCAGGGCGAAGTTCACGGGGTTCAGCATGGCGATGCGCGCCACGGACATCGTGACCCCGCGCCGGCGCCGGCGCTCGAAGTAGGCGCGCACGTACTGGTCGAACTGCGGGGACGCGATGGGGTCCAGGATGACCGCGCCGTTCAGGTCCAGTTCCTGCTGGCGCTTGGCCTCGGCGATGCGCTCGGGGCGACCGATCAGGATCGGGGTCGCGACCTTGTCGTCGAGCAGCCGCTGGGCTGCGCGCAGCACGTGCGGGTCGTCGCCCTCGGGGAACACAATGCGGCCCGGGGCCTCCCTGGCCGCGGTGAAGATCTTGCGCATCACGGTCGAGGACGGATTGATGCGGCGTTCGAGTTCCGCCCGGTAGGCGTCCCAGTCGGTGATGGGGCGTCGCGCCACGCCCGTCTCGCACGCGGCCCGGGCCACGGCCGGGGCCTCCCACAGGAGCACGCGGTAATCGAAGGGTTTGGGGATGATGTAGTCGCGCCCGAAGTGGAAGCGCTGGCCGCCATAGGCCTTGGCCACCTGGTCCGGCACCTCCTCGCGCGCCAGGGCCGCGAGCGCCCGGGTCGCGGCCTTCTTCATCTCCTCGTTGATGGCGCGGGCGCGCACGTCCAGGGCCCCGCGGAAGATGAACGGGAACCCGAGCACGTTGTTGACCTGGTTCGGGTAGTCGGACCGCCCGGTCGCCATGATCACGTCCTGCCGCGCGGCCTTGGCTTCCTCGTAAGTGATCTCGGGGTCTGGGTTCGCCATGGCGAACAGGATCGGGTCGCGGGCCATGGACTGGACCATCCGCGGGGTGACCATCCCCTTGACCGACAGGCCCATGAACACGTCCGCGCCCTCCATCGCGTCCGCCAGGGTACGCGCCGCGGTCTTCCGCGCGAACCGGGCCTTGTAGGGGTTCATCCCCTGCTCGCGGCCCTCGTACAGGACCCCCCTCGAGTCCACCATCAGGACGTTGTCGGGGTTCAGGCCGAACGAGATGAAGTGGTTGGTGCAGGCGATGGCCGCGGCCCCGGCCCCGCACACGACCAGGCGCACCTTCGAGATGTCCTTGCCCACGATGTCGAGCGCGTTCAGGAGCCCGGCCGCCGAGATGATGGCCGTGCCGTGCTGGTCGTCGTGAAACACCGGGATGTCCAGGAGTCCCTTCAGTTTCTCCTCGATATAGAAGCACTCGGGGGCCTTGATGTCCTCGAGGTTGATCCCTCCGAAGGTCGGGGCGATGGCCCGGACCACCTGGATCACCACCTCCGGGTCGTGCGAGTCCACCTCGATATCGAAGACGTCCACGTCCGCGAACCGCTTGAACAGGACGCCCTTGCCCTCCATGACCGGCTTGCCGGCCAGGGCCCCGATGTCCCCGAGCCCCAGGACCGCGGTCCCGTTCGAGACCACCGCCACCAGGTTGCCCTTCCCCGTGTATACGTAGGCGTCCTCGGGGTTCTTCTGGATCTCGAGGCACGGCTCGGCCACGCCCGGGGTGTAGGCCATGGAGAGGTCATAGGAGGTCACGCACGGCTTGCTCGCGATGACCTCGAGTTTCCCGGGCCGCCACCGGCGGTGGTATTCGAGCACGTCTTCCCGGCGAATCTTGCGCATGGGGTTCCCTCCTTCGAGTCCGCACCCCCCGGCGAACAACGGCGTGTCGCCATTCCCGTCGGGAGCATGCGCTTCCTCTACCGCCCCGGCCGGGGAGAGTCAAGGCGAATTGGATTGCGGATTGCGGATTTGGGTCATGTCTTGGCGGTGCGGCGTTCAGCCCGATCACGGTCCACGCGAACGCCTAGGAAGAAACTCGACGCGAACCTGGAGCCGCGAGCCCCTGCTCGCGTCTCCAAGGGAACCATGATGCGTCCAGGTCGCGATCTTGGAATGGGACAAGGGGTCTGGAAGTGGGTTGGACGCAGAAAGGGGCTGACGCCGCCACAACGCCCCATCCCCCGCGACCCACGTGACCCTGACACTGTCACTGA